>CAJWER010000033.1 GCA_913030785.1 uncultured Chloroflexota bacterium
CCTCGAAGGTATCACCCTGCCGCATCCGACGGCCTGGCTTCACCAGAGCGTGCCATCTGCCGGGCTCAAGACGTTGTAGCAGTAGCAACTCCACGCTGCCGCCGCCGGCACGCGTGGCATAGAGTCTGGCCGGGATTACCCGGCTGTCGTTGAACACCAGCACGTCGCCGGGCCGCAGATACTCGGGCAGGTCGTAGAACCGGCGATGATCAAGGTTGCCGGACGCCCGGTCCAGCACCATTAGCCGCGAGTGGTCGCGCGGCTCGACGGGGGTCTGGGCGATCAACTCTTCGGGCAGATGGTAATCGAAGTCGTCCGTCTTCAAGTTGGTCCTGTCAGTATGGACCTCTCTCAAGGGAGAGGGAATGGTTTGGGGTGAGTACGAGTAGCCGAGACTGGCCCCCTCATCCTAACCTTCTCCCCCGTGAGGGAGAAGGGATTGAGCTGAGGGTGAACTTGCGGAATTTTCGTCAGCCTTTCGCCGCTGCCTGCTGTGCTGCTAGCAGGGTGTTCTGAAGCAGCATGGCGATGGTCATTGGCCCGACGCCTCCAGGCACCGGGGTAATTGCGGATGCCTTTTCCGACACCGCTTCGAAATCAACGTCTCCTACGAGCCGGTAGCCACACTTGCGTTCCGGTGCGTCGATCCGGTTCGTACCGACATCGATCACTACGGCTCCGTCCTTGACCATGTCCGCAGTGATAATCCCCGGCTGCCCCATCGCGGCGACGAGGATGTCCGCCTGGCGGGTGATCGAACCGAGATCAGCGGTACGGCTATGGCAAATGGTCACAGTGGCATTTGCGCCCGCTGCTTTCTGCATCAGCAGCAGGGAGATGGGCTTGCCTACGATCTCGCTCCTACCGCACACGACGACATGTTTGCCCGATGGATCATTCCCCGTCCGCAGCAGCATCTGCTGGATGCCCGCAGGAGTCGCCGGCACGAATCTGGCCCGCCCCTGAACCAGCAGGCCAACGTTTGTAGGGTGCAAGCCGTCCACGTCCTTGTCAGGGTTGAGAGCCTCTATCACCGCGTCCACGTCTATGTGATCGGGCACCGGCAATTGGACCAGGACCCCGGACACCGAGTCGTCGTCGCCGAGCAAGCGAACCTGTCTCAGAAGCTCATCCTGGGTGACATCCGCGGGCAGCGTATCGTCTGAGGCGACCATCCCTGCTTCCGTGGCGACCTTTTTCTTGCTGCGGACGTAGATGGACGACGCCGGATCGTCGCCGACGAGAACCACCGCGAGCCTGGGCACAATCCCAAACCGCTGTTTCATCTCCACGACCCCTGCCGCAACCTCAGCCCGCACCTCGCCAGCGATTCGCTTTCCGTCGATCAGTTCGGCTTTCAATGGTACTAAGACCCCCCTTAATCAGATCTTGGATTTCTTGTAGGGCACGGAGGCATTACTCGCAGCCATGTCAGCCGCTCGCCTTTTTGAAAAAAGGAGGAAAGGTGTGCGTGAGGGACACCCTCACGCACCCGGCAAAGGGGCTTCGCCCCTCTGCACTCCCCTTATCAGCAGTATGCCAGAGACCGCTTATGGAGTTACCCCCGTTACCTCGAAACAAATAGTGCGAGACACACTCACAGGATTTCGATCATGGTGAGTCTGCCGAAACTCCCGGCAGGGGGCTTTACCTTGTCACACGCTTTTTCAATTCGGACGGTACCAGCCCCGCCCGCAGTGTCCGCGCACAGAGCCGTACGCAGTACATCGATTATATACGGAGCGGTGTTATCGCACGACCGTCGGCTTTCCAACGGTGGGAGTGGCAACTATAATATTTTCTATTGCTGGCGGACCCACTCCCCAACCTTCGAGGTGTCTGATTGAGCAGGTTCTCAAAGGCCCTTTCATCGGGCAAATTTGCGGTGACGTGCGAGTTGAACCCACCCAAGGGGGTCAATCTGGATCCCTTGTTCAAAAAGGCACTTGCGCTTGATGGCTCTGTCGATGCCTTCAACCTCACGGACTCCGCCGGTTCCAATCTTGCCATGGCGCCGATTGGCGCAGCCCGGCTCCTCGCGGAGAAGGGTGTCGAGACGATTCTCCAAATAGCATGCCGCGACAGGAACAGGCTCGCGCTTCAATCGGAGATGCTTGCCGCGGGCGCCCTGGGCCTCTCGAACGTACTGTGCATGACCGGCGACCCTCCCGGCAGGGGAGACCACGCAGAGGCCAAGGCCGTGTTCGACATCGACGCCATTGACCTGCTTCGTGCCCTTAGCGCATTGTCGTCAGGTCGCGACTTCGCGGGGAATGAGCTGAAAGGCACGCCAGAGGTATTCGCCGGAGCGGTCGTCAACCCCGGCGCATCAGACCTGGACAAAGAGCTTTCCAGGATGGAAGACAAGGTCAAGGCCGGGGCAGCCTTTTTTCAGTCGCAGGCAGTGTACGACCCAGAACCATTTGAGAAATTCATGGTCCGTGCCAGGGAGTTCGGTGTGCCGGTCCTCGCCGGGATGATAGTCCTGAAGTCCGCCAAGATGGCCAGAAATCTCGACGCCACCATGCCAGGGGTCTCTGTGCCGCAGCCCATCATCGATGAGATGGAGCGCGCCGAGGACCGGACTGCCGCAAGCACACGCATTACGGCCGAACTGATCAATCAGGTGAAAGGCATGTGTGACGGCGTCCACATCATGGCAATCGGATGGGAGTCCAAGGTGCCCGCGATTCTTGCCGCTGCCAGTCTTGCAGCCAAGGCAGCCTGATAGTAGCTGCAGTCCCCACAAAAGACGAGGAATGAGCATGCTGGTAACGGGTGTAGACATCATCGAGATCGATCGCGTGCGGGCCGTGGCGGAGCGCTACGGCCAGCGGTTTTTCGACAGGATATACACCGCGGGAGAGCAGGGATACTGCCGGGGACGTGCTCCCCAACTCGCCAGTCGATTCGCGGCCAAAGAGGCCGTCATGAAGGCCCTTGGCACCGGCGCTCGCGGGGTAAGTTGGCGTCATATCGAGGTGACAAGGTGCAGAGGCCAGGCCCCTGCGATCACCCTTCATGGCACGGCTCTGGCCCGGGCGCAAAAGATCGGCCTTGGCGACATCGCCCTTTCGCTCTCCCATTCCAGGGAGTACGCCGTCGCGTCCGTGGTCGGAGACAGCGAACACGGCAACCTCGTTCCACACTGGACATAACCACCGGAGGGCCCGATGCGCATCGGCATATTCATCGGCGTCGTTGGCTCCGCACCTACCCTCGAGGGACAGGTGCAACAGGTCGTCGAAGCCGAGGCCGACGGTTTCGATAGCTACTGGACCCCCCAGGTCGCCGGTACCGACGCCCTCACCCTGCTGGCACTAGCGGGTGCTCGAACGAGCCGCATCGAGGTGGGCACCGCGGTTGTGCCCATATTCCAGCGACACCCCACGGCCCTTGCGCAGCAGGCCCTCACGACGCAGGCAGCTACAGCCGGACGCCTCGCCCTCGGAATCGGGCTTTCCCACAAGCCATCCGTCGAGGACCGAATGGGCCTCTCCTTCGACAGGCCTGCGCTCCGCATGTTGGAGTACGTTTCGGTGCTGCGTGAGTTAGTGCAGGAGGGACGGACCCGATTCTCTGGCGAAACACTCAGCGTGTCCGCGACCGTGCAGGTCCCGAGCGGATCGCCGTTCCCCATACTCATCGCCGCTCTCGGTCCTTGGATGCTGAAGATCGCAGGTGAGCTGTCGGAGGGCACCGTCACATGGATGGTAGGCCCAAAGACGCTGCGAGACCACATCACGCCAAGAATATCCGCCGCGGCCGCTGAAATGGGCAGGCCTGCCCCTCGAATCTGCGCCGGGGTCCCTATCTGCGTCACCGACGACCCAGCAGGCGCACGTGGACGCGCTGCGGAGCTGTTCCAGCGCTACAGCTCGCTCCCCAGCTACCGAAAGATGCTCGAGATGGAGGGAACGAACGAGCCCGCCGATGTCGCCGTTGTAGGCGATGAGGCCAGCGTCGAGCGGCAACTACGAGAATACGCGGAAGGCGGTGCGACCGATCTCCTGGCCGTCGTGTTCCCTCGTGGCCCCGACGAGTACGCCTCCACCGCACGCACGAGAGCCTTTCTCAAGAAACTCGTGGGTAAGTTGTGAATCCCCCATGAAGATCGTCACCTCTGAGCAGATGCGGCTGATCGAACAGCGGTCCGAGGAGGCCAGGGTCTCCACAGATAAACTCATGGAGAACGCCGGACTCGCGGTCGCACGGAGCGTGCGGCGCGAGCTGGGCTCCCTGGTCGGGGCCCACGCAATGGTCCTGGTCGGGCGCGGCAATAACGGCGGCGACGGCCTCGTCGTGGCCCGACGACTGCGCTCGTGGGGCTGCAGTGTCTCAGTATTCCTGACCGGCCCGCGATCGGAGGGCGACTCGAAGCTCGCCGCCGTCGCCGAGCGAGACATCCCGGTCTACACCATCGATCGCAACGAAGACCTGACCAAGTTGAGTGAGCTACTTGCGAGGACGGACATCGTGGTAGACGCGGTGCTAGGCACCGGTCGTTCACGGCCCATCGAGGGCGTCCTGCGAGAAGCTCTGGCGCTGGTTCGTGAGGCAACTGAACAGCGTTCCGGGCCTGGCATCATTGCTGTGGATCTGCCGTCAGGCGTCGACGGCGACACCGGAGCAGCGGATGACGCCGCCCTCGCCGCCGACCTTACCATCACACTGGGAAGGCCCAAGGCGGGGCTGTACCGGTTCCCTGGAGCCACACTGGCAGGAGAGGTCGAGATCGCCGACATTGGCCTGCCGGACGATCTGGATGGCGATGTTTTCGTGGAGCTTGTGACCCGCTGCTGGGCATCCGAACACCTGCCAAAACGGTCACCGTCCGCCCATAAAGGCAGCTTCGGCAAGACGATGGTGGTAGCCGGGTCCAGCAACTACATCGGCGCTGCACATCTTGCGACGGCGGCAGCGGGCCGGGCCGGGGCCGGGCTCGTAACGCTCGCGATACCGCGAAGCCTCGTGACCGACGTAGCGGCCAGAGCCCCGGAGCCCACGTACATACCCCTCCCAGAGTCGGCGCCGGGCGTCATCGAAGCGGGCTCCTCCGAGCTCATCCTCGACGGCCTGAACGGGTATAGCTCGCTTCTCGTGGGCTGTGGACTGGGTCAGGCACCCGAGACCGCCGATCTGGTGCAGCGCCTTCTACTCTCCGGGGCGGTGCTGCCTCCGATCGTCATAGACGCGGACGGGCTGAACCTGCTCCCGAAGGTAGCGGGGCAGGAATGGTGGAAGGGATTGCCGCGACCAGCGATCCTCACACCGCATTCTGGAGAGATGGCCCGGCTGACGGGGCTATCCATCGAGTATATCGAAGGCGAACGCGTAGCAGTCGCGATAGCATCGGCTGTGAAGTGGAACGCGGTGGTCGTACTGAAGGGAGCGTTCACCGTGGTGGCCACGCCCGACGGACGTGCCACGATTGCGCCCTTCGCAAACCCGGCGATGGCATCCGCTGGCACCGGTGACGTTCTTGCCGGGACTATCGCCGGGTTCCTTGCCCAGGGCCTCTCACCGGAAACTGCCGCCATACTGGGCGTGTTCGTCCATGGCCGGGCTGGGGAAGCCATCAGACGCCGTCTTGGCGACTCAGGCCTCCTGGCCAGCGATCTCCTACGGGCCATCCCCCGGACGGTCAGACGGCTTCGGGAACCTGCCATCCGGCACCCGATGCCGGGCAACGAGTGGAGGTAATCCTATGGCACAGCTGAAGGGTGACGAGCGGGCGCGATACGTGGCCCGTATGTTTGGACATATCTCAGAGCGCTACGACCGGCTCAATTCAATCATGTCCGGCGGACGCCACCATGCGTGGCGTCGCATGGCTACGAATATGGCGGTTATGGAGGCTACGGGCCCGGCCCTCGACGTGGCGACCGGCACCGGCGATTTCGCCCTGGAGCTGACGAACCGGCCGGAGGTCTCCGGGGTGATTGGCCTGGACTTTGCCCCTGAGATGTTGCCCCTTGCCCGGGACAAGACGCGCGAACGCCAGATGGCGGACCGCGCGGGCTACGCCGTTGCGGACGCCCACAACCTGCCCCTTCCCGACGATCACTTCATCTGCGCCACTGTGGGCTTCGGCGTTCGCAACTTCGTGGACCTGCCGAAGGCCCTCGGCGAGATGGTGAGGGTGCTGCGCCCGGGGGGTAACCTGGTAATACTGGAGATCGTGAGGCTCGAAGGCTTGGGTGTCGTGGGCAAGTTGTTCCCGCTGTACTTCCAGTACGTCACGCCGTGGATCGGCGCAATCTTCGGAGGCAATCGCGAGGCCTACACGTACCTACCGGAGTCTGTCCAGGGGTTTCTCAGCGCCACCGAACTATCCGCGATGTTGCGGCAGGCGGGGCTACAGGACGTGGAACACCGCAAGCTAGCCCTGGGCACCGTGGCGATACACGTGGGGATCAAGGCGGGCGCTACTTCTCATGGGTGATGTTCCAGAACAGGGGACGAGCCATGTAGTCAGGGGTTGCGTCTCCAGCAAGACGTGATGGCAAAAATGCCTCCAGGGCCGTCGCATCACTGGATGCGATGTAATCGGCCATCAACTCGCCGGAACCCGAACTCAGCATTATGCCGGCGTGATCGTGGCCCGACGCGACCCTGAGCCCCTCCCAACCTGGTACCGGACCCATCAGTGGCACGCCGTCCGGCGAACCGGGCCTCACCCCGGCCACCGTCCCCACAAACTCCGCCTCGCCCAGTATCGGGAACACATTCATGCCAGCCTCTGTCACCTGCCTCACGCCGGAAACGGTAGTGTGGTCATTGAACACGCCCTCCTCCCTGGTTGCCCCAAGCACGAGGCTCCCGTCCGTCTGAGGGACGACGTTTTGCACGGTTGAGCGGGGGACGAATCCAGTCTTCCTGAGCCGAATCCGCTGGCCTCTCACAGGTCTGATTGGGATGGTCTCCGGCACCCATCGCCCGGCGATACCCGTCCATGGCCCAGCCGCCAACACGGTGTGCTCGGCATGGAATACCTCAAAGGGCGTACGTACACCCGTTACCCTGCCGCCTGCAACCTCCAGGCCCGTGACCTCGACGCCCTCCAGGAACGTGGCTCCCAGTCTGGTACCGGCATTCACAAGGGAATCGACGAACGTCTTGCCGCGCACTGCACCCTCTTTTGGAGAGAACACCCCGCCCAGTACGCCTGGGTGGATTTCGGGCTCTCGCTCCCGGACCTCCTCAGGCCCAAGCCACGTCACACCCATGCCCATCTCTGTCTGCCAGGGGAGGTGTTCCTGAAGGAGCGGGTACAGACCCTCTGTCAGGGCGGGTTTCAGGATGCCGGTCAGGCGGAACTCTAGCTCCGCGCCAGCCTCGGCCAGCTCAGCGGAAAGTTGGGGGAACATATCGAAGGAGCTCATGCCGAGTCGGAAGAAGGAGGGCACGGCCCGGTCTATGTACCACAGCGGGCCGATGATGCCCACCGTTGCCCCCGAGGCGCCGGACGCGAATCGGTGCTGCTCGAAGACGGTACTCGTGATGCCGCGCTTTGCGATCTGGTAGGCAATCGAGCAGCCGATTACGCCCACGATCACGACTTCGGTGGTTCTGGGCGTAGCACACCCCTGGTGCGGTCGATGACAGTTTGGAGCGAGTGGGTCCGACCAGGCGGTAGCTGCGCGTCCTACTTGAAGTTCTTCTCGCCGGCGCGGATCGAGACCTTGAGCCGGTTCTCGAAGGGGGTCAGCGGGCAGCTCCACTGCTCATTGTAGGCGCAGTATGGGTTGTAGGCGATGTTGAAGTCAACCAGCATTTTGCCACCCGGAAGCGGCTGGATATCCAGATATCGACCCGCGTCATAGGTCTCGGTGCCGGTAGTGACGTCCGCGAAGGGTACGAACAACTCGCCGCCGTGGCCCTGAGCATCGCCGAACAGCGTCAGCTCGGCCGTCTCGCCCTCTACATCAAAGGCTACCTTGCCCCAACGTGTGTAGGACGCCACGGCACCGGTGCTCGTCTGCATCTCGATGAGTTCCTTCTCTTCGAACTCCTCCACCTCGACCTCGTAACGAAATCCATCGTCCTCGTCGAAGTAGGACAGTCCGGGGAAGTTTGACTGCTGCTGGTCTGTCAGCGGAGACTGGTGGTTGGTGGCGAAAAACTCGTCTTTGGCCTTGCGGAATTCGGTGAGATCAGACATCGATGTGCTCCTGGTGTGGTCTCTTTGACTTAGACGCAGCGTGGCGAGGATAGGTTCCAGGAGTTTTCGCACGAGCAAGGGCGGCACGCTACCTGTTTCGAAGTTGCGGGAAGAGCACTACTTCGCGGATGGAATGCTGCCCTGAGAAGAGCATGATTAGCCGATCGATGCCCATGCCCAGCCCGCCCGTGGGCGGCATGCCGTGTTCGAGGGCCACCAGGAAGTCCTCGTCGAGCCGGTCCGTGTCTTCGTCGTGATACCGGTCACGAAGCTCCTCCTGCCCCTCCAAACGCTGTCGCTGATCCACCGGGTCGTTCAGCTCGGTGAAGGAGTTGCAAAGCTCCATCCCGGCCACGAAGCCCTCGAACCGCTCCACGAGCCGATAGTCTCCGCGCTTCCTCTTGGCCAGAGGAGACATCTCGACCGGATAGTCCACGAGGAAGGTCGGCTGTACGATGTGCGGCTCCACCGCGGTGGAGATGAGCTTGTCCAACAGCCCACCCCAGCTCATCTGCTCCCCGATATCGTATCCTCTCTCCGCCATTTCTGACCGCAGCGACTCGATATCTGTAGTCTCCAGGAAGTCGATTCCCGACGTATGCTTCACCTCTTCGCGTAGTGACAGGCGCGGCCAGGGGGGCGTGAAGTCGATGGTGTTGCCGTCGTATTCGACGGTGAACGAACCCAGCACCTCATTGGCCAGCGAGGACACCATCTCCTCGACCATCACCATCACGTCGGTGTAGTCGGCAAATGCCTGGTAGCTCTCCATCATGGTGAACTCGGGGTTGTGGGTGAAATCTACCCCCTCGTTCCTGAAGATGCGGCCCACCTCGTAGACACGCTCAAGTCCGCCGACCACCAGGCGCTTCAGATATAGCTCCGTGGCGATGCGAAGGTAGAGGTCCCGGTCCAGGGTGTTGTGATGGGTCAGAAATGGCCGAGCGGTCCCGCCTGCCGCGACGGGTACCAGCACCGGCGTCTCGACCTCCATGAAGCCACGTCCATCCATGAAACGGCGGAGGGCGCTGATCGTGCGGCTGCGCAGGACGGCGATGCGCCTGGCGTCCTCGTTGGAGATCAGGTCCAGGTATCGCTGCCTAAACCGAGCCTCGACGTCTGACAGGCCGTGGAACTTCTCAGGAAGCGGCCGAAGCGACTTGGACAGGATCGTCCACGCCGACGCCTCCACAGTGGCCTCGCCGGTTCGGGTGCGGAACATCGGGCCTACGACACCGAGGAAGTCGCCGATGTCCAACTCACGCAGGTCGTCGTAGGAGTCTGGAAGGTTATTGCGACGGAGCAGCACCTGGACCTTGCCGCTGCCGTCCTGAAGGTCGAGGAAGGTAGCCTTGCCCATGCGCCGGTAGCGGATGATCCGACCGGCGACGGACACGTCTTCACTACGAGCGCCCTCACCGGACTCGGCTTCCGCCACATCGAAGAGCGCGAGCGCTTCTGCGGTAGTGTGGCTACGATCGTAGCTGTGAGGATAGGGGTCGATACCCCTGTCTCTGAGGTTCTGCAGCTTTTGACGACGTACGCCGAGCAGATAGTTTTCGTCTTGAACGCTATCCGGCTTTTGTTCGCTATCTGGATTTTCAGGTCCGTATGTCACGATATCTTGGTTACTGTCAGCTTAACTACTCCCGCAGGGGTCTCCACTTCCACCTCGTCGCCTACCTTGTGACCCATCAGCGCGCGACCGACAGGCGAGGACTCGGAAATCTTCCCCTCCAGCGGCGCTGCCTCGGCACTGCCAACGACCTTGTACAGTCGCTTGGCCCCCTTGTAAGGGGATACTGTCACGGAGGAACCGAATTCTATGACGGCTCCTTTTTTCTTCTTTTTTATGGTCTCGGTAACGACTGACCGGGACAGGATTTGCTCCAGGTCGGAGATTCTGCCTTCTACAAATGCCTGTTCGCTTATGGCCTCTTCGTACTCGGCGTTGTCCACCGTGCCACCGGCCTCGGATGCACGGTGGATCCGGTCCGCAACCTCGCGCCGCCGGACAGACACGAGCGTCTCCAGCTCGCTTTCCAAGGTCTCGCGTCCTTCGGGCGTCAGGCGGGTCACTTCCCTGGCCATCGGCAAATCCCTCTCGTCCCATATCCAAAAAGACTGAGCCGCTACGCGCCTGACGTAGCTTGTGCCTCAGCCTCAGCGCCATTCTAGCGCCTGTGCTCATTTTTGTAAAACAGCCCCCTCCATGACTAGGGCAGGCCCGCTTCGATTGCCAAAAAGTGCTGCCGTAATCAAGACTTTGTCTAATCTTTCGCCGAAACAAGGTCGGAATTCCGCTTTAACGTCCCCTTCCGCTGATGCTAGGCTTGCCACCGGAACTATTGGACAGGACGCCCTTGATGCGAAATCCGGAGAGGCGGGGCCGTCGCGCGAATGCTGCCGGTCCCACGACAACTCGGCTGACCGGAGGGAGCGCGCGGGGCCGCGTCATAAGGTCGGTAGACGGGCGGGATCTTAGGCCCACGTCGGAGAAGGTTCGCTCAGCGATTTTTTCGATTCTCGGTCCGGATGTCGTAGCGGGCGCTACGGTCCTGGATTTGTACGCTGGTACCGGCTCCCTGGGCATGGAGGCCCTGAGCAGAGCGGCTGAGTCGGCCGTCTTCGTCGAGGCAAGCGAGGTCATCTGCCGCAGCATCAGAGCTAGTCTGGCGGAGTTGGAGATGACGGACCAGGCGCGAGTAGTGAGGGCCAGCGCGGAGAGCGCTCTGGGCCATGACGAAGAAGACTTCAGCCTTGTGTTCATCGATCCGCCCTACCGGATCGACCCTTGGGACAGCATCTTGGGACGAATGGGAAGCGGTGACCTGCTTGCAGATAACGCCGTAGTCATAGCGGAGCACTACTACAAGCGTGAGCTGGCCTCCGCCTACGGTGGCCTGGTCAAAACCACGCATCGCAGATACGGCGACACGGCGATCTCAATTTTCGATTTCGGAGGAACGATTGCCTAGGGCCATCTATCCCGGCAGTTTTGATCCAGTGCACAACGGTCACGTCGACGTGGCCGTCCGCGCCTCGAAGGTCTTCGACCAGCTGACGATTGCCGTCTATGACGCCCCGCCCAAGCGGGTCCTTTTTAGTACCCAAGAGAGGGTGGACCTCTTCAAGGAATCGACTGCGCATCTGTCCAACGTCGACGTGATCTCCTTTGGTGGCCTCGTTGCACCTGACCTGGCTCAACAGTTGGACGCAAAATTCATCGTGCGCGGACTTCGAGCCGGCTTCGACTTCGAGGCCGAGTTCGAGATGGCATTGATGTGGCGAAACCTCGACCCAGATGTCGACGTGGTCTGCCTCATGAGCGCCTTACAGTTCCAGTTCGTCTATTCATCGCGGATCAAGGAGGTAGCCAGGCTTGGGGGTGACGTACGAAGTCTTGTCCCAGCATCGGTATCATCGGCCATGGAAGCGAAGTTTGCGTCGGCCTCTTAGTCAAAAGACGCCGCGGGAGGAATAATCATCGATATCGTACAGGTAATTGAAGAGATGGAGTCGTTGGCAAGCAGCACCACCCGGGTACCGGGTTTCCGCAAGCGGGTTATGGTGGACTCAGACCGACTCGAGACAATCGTGTCGGATCTCAGGGTCTCCATTCCGGCCGACATGCAAGAGGCGCGCGAGATACTGACACAGAAGGATAGTGTCATCAACCAGGCGCACCTCGAGGCCCGCCGCGTGAAAGAAAGTGCCGAGCACGAGGCTCTGGCTCTTACGGCGTCGGCAAAGGAGGAGCAGGCCACTCGGATCGACGAGACGGAGATCGTCAAGGAAGCCCATGCCAGGGCCGAGGAGATTACCCAGCAGGCCGCTCAGGAGGCCCAAGAGGTCACGCAGGAAGCACAGCGGCGTGCTTTCCAGATCATGGAGGCAGCAGAGGCGGCCGGCACCACACGACGTGATGGCGCCGACCAGTATGCCCGCGAGACCCTCTTCGACCTTGAGGAGCGCCTTTCGATTCAGCTAGGACAGGTGCGCCGCGGCATCGACTCACTTGGCCTGGATGTCGACAGCAGAGTACCGAGCTAGGCTCGACGCAGACACCTTAGTAGTAGCAAAACGCATAGAGGGCCGGACCCGTCAAGCGGGCCGGCCCTCTATGCGTTTTGCTTAGGCCCAGCCTCCCTGTCATGCTGAGGAGGCCCACGACGAAGCATCTGGGGTGGGGACCAAGCACCGCCGCATCAGTCGAGGCCGAGACCCCACGCCCTTTGGTCGGCGGCTTCAGCTATCAGAACCAATACTTGCTGCCTGATATATATGTCTTATCAAATTCGGCTTCCGATTTTGTCAGATATATGACCCCCTCGACGATACTTACGGCAACTACAGCGAGGCCTGGGAGGATTAGGAACCAGCCGATAGCGCCCCCGATTAGCATGACGGAGCCTTATCGCGAATACCCGAGATAGAACTTGTGTACCCCGAGTCACCCCAATAGTAAGGCTAGTAAGCCGGTGATAAATCCTCTGGTAATCAAGCCGCCTGACGCATCATCCGACCCAACCGGAACATATATATCCATGGCAACATCACCGAGTGGGATAAAATCCACCCCGCCGCCAAGCGCGGGTTTGGTATCTGAGAGCCATTGCCCCACTTCAAACGTGTACCGGTTCCCATCCTCACCCGAAATAGCACCGGCTTTAGCTTTCCAGCCATAAGCGAGAACCCTGCCTCCTATAGCACGCTTCTCGCCGCGCGCTCCGCTGTCGTGCTCATCCGCCCCCTCAAGAGGGGCACCGCATTGAGCACAGAAAGTTGCGCGCGCAGGGTTATTGCCACCACACTTAGCGCAGACCATGTACTTTGCTCCTTTTCGTTGGACAAAGAGTCCTTCCTACTGCTAGACCCAATGCAACCCACCATGCTCGGCAAGAGCGATTGTGTTTCGACCAGATAATGGCGTCAATCACCCCATCAAGCTCTCAATGATCTCGTAGCTCCGTGGGTCTGCGGCTCACGGCAGGCAACCTGCCATAGGTGCATCCTCTATCAGCCTAGGCATCACCGCAGGCCAAATGTCCATCGGCAAGCAGCCTAGGCGGACTAGTCTTCGAGGCTACCTGGGAATCGACCGGCGAATATCTGGCCATCGGGCCACTGCTCCCTCCGCAGCTCGTAAAACACCTCGATCTCGTTGCCTTCGGGATCAAACAGGTACACCCCAAGCGATACTCTGTGATCACCGATCCCGACTATCTTCACCAGGTGCCCAAGCCTCTTGGGTTTTACCATGCCAGCAAACCTCCTGAATACGGATGAACGCCCGGACAGCACGAGTTAGGGTGTGCAGATGTTCAACGGATAGAAAATGCCAGAGGACTAGAAACACGAAGCGGGCCGCTGTGGTGTCACAGCGGCCCGCTATATTTCTAGCTCAAATTCGAGAGGGACCCGTTGCTACCGACCCGGGCCGCCACGAAGAGGTGCTGTCAGGTGGTTCCGGCTCATGGGCATCATAGCCAAATGCCGCGCCCGTTTGATGGCCGTAGCCAGCCCACGCTGGTGTTTGGAGCACACTCCAGACTTGCGCCTCGATTCGATCTTGGCCTGGTCCGAAAGGTACCGAGCCAACATATTGACGTCTTTGTAGTCAATGTACTTGGCGTGGTTCACGCAGAAGGCGCAAACCTTCCTTCGTGCATAATAGCGCGGTCGTCCGCGGCGAAACCCGCCACCACCACCGCCGGGTCTTCCTCCAGGGCTACTGCCTCTGGGTCCTGCTGGTCTGCTCTGTGTCGTCACTCGGTCTCCCTCTCTTGTGCCTGGCTACCTACCAGGGAAGGTCTTCGACATCCCCACCGCCGGAGTCTGCCCCCGGAGGGACGCTGCCAGGGCCACTGCCCGGACCACCCGATCCTGTTGCCTCGCCTGGGCCTGCCCCGGAGCGCTCCGCACGGTCCAAGAACCTTACGTCGGTCGCGGAAATCTCGTTGCCTGCCCTTGGGTCGCCATCACGGCTTATGTACGGCGAACTGGTAAGCCTGCCCTCGACATAAACCTTCATACCCTTTGTGACATACTGATTGCACGTCTCTGCCAGGCGGTTCCAGGCGTTAACCCTGAACCACTCGGTCTCCTCGCGTTGCTCGCCTTCGCCCGTGGTGTACCTGCGATTGGTGGCAACGTTGAACGAGGTTACTGGATTGCCGTTTGGCGTGTAACGCATCTCGGGATCATTTCCCACGTTGCCAATCACCAGCACCTTGTTCATCGTCATAGGCTGACCCCAATCCCCACAGTGTTATCTGCTCGCAGCTATATCTTGGTCACAAGGAATCGAATGATGTCCTCTGAGGCCTTCAGGCTGCGGTTAAACTCAGTGACAGCACTCGAGTCCATCGAGAACTTCACCAGGATGTAGTTGCCTTCGCGAAACTTCTGCACCGGAAAAGCGAGGCGCTTGAGCCCCCAGTTATTGTGCTCTCCCACCGTGCCGCCACCACCTGTGATCAGTCCGTCCACGTGTTCAATCGTGGCAGTGATCTCCTCTTCGGTCGCCTCAGGCGAGAGGATCATTACAACTTCGTATTCACGTATTCGCTCTGCTATCAAGAGATCTCCTGGAGCTTAAGGGTTGCACCCTGTCGGTATGAACCTGCAATTTGCAGCACGGGCGAAGAGCATTATAGCATGGAGGGCGTTGAAGGCGTAAGAGCTAATCGACGTCGTCGCCTTGTGTGGACGACAATGCCCAACATGGAACAAGGAGCCGTCCATGCCAGACTGGACAAGCGCGCTGAAGCTGGACACAAATCGACAGGTGATCGACGGCAGTTCAAAGGCGCTTGCGGACGCCGTCAGAGATGGCGCTGACCTGCGGATATATACCGAATTCCGCCACAACGAGCATATCGATGTGACGTCCTATAACGACGAACTCATCCGCGAGGTGGCCGAGTTCCGGGAGACCCTTCTGATTGACGACCGCTGGTCCGCGGGCTTCATGACGCTGCGGCAGCCCGTCGAGCTGCCCGATGGGTTTGGCGCCCGGCCGTCGATGTCCCTATTCCTCTACAACGAGGACGGCACGCAGGCCATCGCACGACCACACCTTGACGGCCCCCCGGTGAGCGGCGCCTTGGGCTCGACGCCCCTGGATGTGCACAACAACATGCCCAAGTACCACGAGCTCGATGGATGGGACGGCAGCACCAACGCCCCAAGCAGCAACTTCATATATGACTTCGAGGTGTTTAACTACTGGGTCCGGAACGACTGGCGGCAGGTGCTCTCCCACTCCGCAGACGGGGACGTAATATCGGGCTCGATAGGGGAGCTGGAAGACGCATTCAAGGCGGGCTCAGAGGTGAAGGTAGGCGTCAGTGGCCTGTGCGATGGGATCGATGCTGCAGGGGATGCTTCCCTCAGCCACGAGCTGTTCATACAGGTCGGCTCCGGCTACTACTACACCTGGGAAAAGCTATTCATCGGCGCAACGCACCCGTTCGTTCGCATCAAGCCCGCCATACCGGTGCACTACACGAGCCGCGGCTGGGACTATGGCTGGGCAATGTGTAGAACCGACGGCAAGGTTGCGCTGTCCATGGTAGACCCGTACACCCTGTCGTTTCACCGCAGCGATGGCTGCCACGCGATTCGCTGGTTTGTACGGTAGGGTATGACGCTACGCCCCACAGCAGCGCTTCCTGGCACGTGTCCAGTATCAGCTTGGGGTGATCAGGCCAGGGGTAGAGCTCGGCTTTCGAGAGGTAGAAGCAGTAGGAGCAGTTGAGGTTGCATCGGCTCGAGGTGGGCTTGATGAGGACAGGCATGTGGCGTCTGAGAGCCTGCCTCGACCCTGCTGCCCTGCGCCCGGCTTGCGTTGTCAATCCGGACTCTCACACACGGATATAGGTTCATCATACCGGACCCACGCCTCATATCGAGCGGTGATATACTCGCCGAACCAAGGAGGCGCCCTGTGGCAATTCACGAAACCATGCTTGCCGAGACCGTGCTTTTCCCTGGCCACCAGAGGGACCAAATCTCAGGCTACCTGGCCCGTCCGATGGGCCCGGGTCCCTACCCCGGCGTCATCGTGATCCACGCCGCGCCGGGATTCGTCGACCACTTCAAAGAGGTGGCGCGTAAGTTCGCGGCCGCGGGCTACGTCGCTATTGCACCTAACCTGCATCACCGTGAGGGCCCCGGCGACCCGGACGATGTTGGCTCGGCGGTGCGGGCAGCCGGTGGTGTGCCGGATGACCGATTCCTCGGCGACACTCGTGGCGCCCTGGACCTGCTGCGTTCGCTCCCCTATAGCAGCGGCAAGGTAGGCGTCATCGGGTACTGCTCCGGAGGTCGCCAGTCGTACCTGGCGGCTTGCTCTCTCCCCCTCGACGCCGCGGTGGACTGCTACGGGGGAGGGGTCGTTGCCGGACCCGAGGACCTGTCCTCGACCGAGCCCCAGGCACCGATAGATCTGACCAATGACCTTGGGTGCCCGCTGTTGGGGCTGTTCGGGGCAGACGACGGGCGACCGTCCCTCGAGGACAATCGGGAGACCGAGCGGGTGCTGGAGAGCCACGGCAAGACGTTCGAGTTCCACACCTACGACGGCGCGGGCCACGCATTCTTCGCCGACTACCGTCCCAGCTACCGGCAAGAGGCCGCCATCGATGGGTGGCAGCGCGTCTTCGGCTGGTTCGGCAAGTACCTGAGCTAAAGGAGCGACAGCCATGTGTGCAGGACACGTCGAGACGGTTGAGGTGAGGGGCAGCGCCAAGGGTACGGACGGCTGGTTCCCTCTTGAACGCGTGCACGCCGTATACGATCACTCCTTCCACGCACAGACGGAGGAGTCCTTGATCATCGACTTCGTCAACCCGGCCAGAGGACCTGGCGCACGGGTGTCGGTGGAGTTGAGCGCAAGCTCTGCCAGCAGCCTGATACAGGCCATCCAGGACGCACTGGAGGACGGCGAACGCCGCTATGGCCCCCTGCAATTGGAGACCACGGCGTAGGCGGTCGCCCTAGAAATCTACGCGGAGCCTGGTCCAGCGTATGCCGAAGTGGCCCGACTCCCGCGACCAGTGAGTCGCCAGGTACGTCCCGTCCTGTAGCTTGATCGCCGTCGGGAAGCCGAACTGGAACTCGTTCCACTCTCCCTGGCCCTGATCCACATCCTCTCGGCTTCTGGTGGCCCGTCCGTCGAACATCGTGCCTTCGAAGTGGACCTCCCACTTCGACTCGGTGAAGGTGACCAGGTTCATCATGATTCCCTGATCACCGTAGCGCTTGTTGTACAGCACGAGAAGCCGGTCGCCGCCCAGCGGGATCGGCGTCATCGTCTGGCCCATAATCCCCGTCGGCACCGGCGCGCTCCAGGTGGACCCGTCGTCGTTGGACAACGTGAAGCTGTCCTCGCGGTCGAGCACGCCGTACAGCGTGGCCGTCCAGCACGTAGCTATCAGTCGTCCTGGCTCAATCTCTGCCAGCTTCTGCTCCAGGTAGCCCAACTCGTCGTTCGGGTCCTGGAACACCACGGAGTGGCTCGGCCAGGTCTTGCCCCCATCGTCCGAGACCGCCGCAAGCACGCGCTCCCCGAGGCGCCCGGGCGGAAACAGCGCGGCCGG
>CAJWER010000034.1 GCA_913030785.1 uncultured Chloroflexota bacterium
TTTGCGTCATCGGGGAGGACCTCCCCGAGCCGCACAATACAGTGACTCTTGATGCCTCCCTCACCGACGGCGACGGTATCCCTTCACCCAAGGTATCATACTCCCTCAGCGAGAATAGTAGGCGGATGCTGGACGATGGGATAAACAGAGCCACTCAGGTTCTCGAGGCCTCGGGCGCGAGGCAAGTGATCGCGAACCCGCTCCTGAGACCCGCTGGCTGGCACCTGATGGGGACCGCGCGAATGGGGACCGATCCGGAAAATTCGGTAATAGATGCATCGGGCCGGTCCCACGATGTACCCAACCTGTACGTCATAGACGGCAGCGTCCTGGTAACGGGTGGGGCAGTTAACCCGACATCGACCATACAGGCGATCGCGCTCTACATGGCAGACCGGTTTCAAGCCGAGGCCCGTCACGGCGTGTCGTAGGAGCGCACAGAGCGGGAGAGTCGCCACAAGTAGACCCTTCAGGCTAGAGACCTGCGTTCGGCAAATCGGTAGTATGGGTGTGACAGGGAGCAGAATGGGCAATACGGAAAACTTCATGTCCGAGGCCCAACGGGAACTGGCGACGCAGGTCCTGAACCGCCTTGTGCCGCCCCACGATGGCCTACCAGGGGCGGGAGATGTTGGCGTGATCGATTTCATGGATCCCGCCAGTGGAGCCTCTCTGCCGTTAAGGCGCGTCCTAACAGACGTTCTCGCGGCCGTAGAGGCAATCAGCCAAACCGATTATGCAGCATCCTTCGATAGCCTCAGCATCGACCGGAAGACTGGCGTACTACAGCAGATCGAGTCTTCAAATGGGCCTGGATTCACCGAGCTCCTGAGACGCACCTACGCAGGCTACTACTCGGAACCCACAGTCCTGGATGCCCTAAAAATCGACGCCAGGCCGCCACAACCCAGAGGCTACTCCCTCGCACCCTTCGACACCGCGATTCTGGAGCGCGTCCGAAAGCGCGACCAGGTCTATCGCGACACCTGAGCAAGTCACCGAAAGGACAGCAATTGACATCATCGCGAACAGCCAGCTTTAACCGGGAGACCGGCGAGACCAAGATATCCGTGGAGATCAATCTGGACGGTACCGGCCAGTACGAGATCGAAACGGGAAACGGCATGCTAGACCACATGCTGGCTCAGCTCTCCCGCCACGGCCTCATCGACTTGAAGCTGAACGCTAAAGGTGACACGGACGTGGGCTGGCACCACCTGGTAGAGGACACCGCTATCCTCCTTGGCCGAGCCTTCGCCGAGGCGGTCGGCGACGCCCGCGGAATCACCCGCATGGGCCACGCGTACGTCCCTCTGGACGAAGCTCTTGCCCTGGTGGCCGTGGACTTCAGTGGTCGCGGCTACGCCGTGCTCGACACGCGCCTGGGCGAGGGTGACATGGGCGGGTTGACGCCCGACCTAGTGGACCATTTCTTGGAGTCGCTGGCTCAGCAGGGGAGATTCAACATCCACGTGCGTGTCATGGCAGGGGAGAGCAACCATCACAAGGCAGAGGCTCTGTTCAAGGCAATGGCCCGAGCCATGCGAATGGCCCTTACGATGGACCCTCGTCGCTCAGGCGATATCCCCAGCACCAAGGGCACCATAGGGTAGTGCGGTCGCTTGAACTCGGTGGATGATTGCGAAGTGTGCCGGTTCAACTGCGTCGAATAGCGGTTTTCTCGGCCAAGACTACTTGGGCGATCTACATCTCTTGGGGAGCTAGTCTTCCTGCCGAAGGTCGAAGCGGTACTCCTCGATCACCGGGTTGACCAACAGCTTCTCACACATGCCTCTAAGAGCAGACTCTGCATTTTGCTCGCTGCCCGCGTCCAGACGCACTTCCATGTACTTGCCCGACCGAACAGACTCTACCGCTGCGAATCCCAGATCGTGGAGGCCGCCGCGTATCGTAAGACCCACCGGGTCGTTTATGGTGGGCTTGAGCGTTATGTAGACTCGGGCCAGGTACATACTGCCTCATGTTGATGCAGAGGGACTAAGAGGTGACGCTAGGTCGTTTCTGGAATCAGCGAACGAGGTACTCGGGTGCATTCGGAGAGCTCTCGTGGGCCCGAGCAAAGTCCTCGACCCGATCCTTGTCGAATTCATCGAATGTGTCCAAGAATGTCCAGGCCGTCAAGGCGATTTTGGTTTCCATGCCAGGGTACGGTGACAATATCACCTTGCCCATGCGATCAGCGATCTTCTTGAGTTGGCTAACTAGCTCGTCGCACCCTTCGGGGCAGTTGTAGTGGATACCCACGCCGCCGTGCTCCAGGTTGTGCACAAGGATCTCATCCGGCAGCGCGTCCCCGTGGACTCCCCACGGCACAGGTGCAGAGGCATCCCCATAATGCCATCCCGAGGTCGCTGGGACAGAATTGTAATCCGGGTGTGTCTGCGACTGCGAGATATGGTCCGCTCCCTGAACGGGGATCCTCAGACCAGGTCCTGACGGGGCCGGGCCGGTATTTGCACCCGAGTTTCCGCCTCCTCTGAGCCCGCCAGCGAACAGAGAGAATATGAACACAATTGCGAGCAGCGATATCGCGGACATGCCGCCAAATTTGACCAGTCGCCTCCGACGCTGGCGGCGCAGCCGTCGGGCTGCCCTCACCTGAGTAGGAGTCATTCGATCCTTGTTGCGATTAGAACTTGTCGCCATTTATCCTCACCACCACCTCTGATAGTCTAGTCCACATTGTCCTAGCTAAGGCTCTTCCCCGTCAACCGTGTGTGAGCCTCTAGGTACCTCTCTCGGGTCTTCGACACCACGTCATCGGGCAGGGCAGGCGCGGGCGGCTCATGGTCCCAACCCTGAGAGTTGAGCCAGTCGCGGACGAACTGTTTATCGAAGTTAGGCTGCGATTTTCCGGGCGCGTACCCTGATGCGTCCCAGAACCGGCTCGAGTCCGGCGTCAGCAGCTCGTCGATGAGAGTCAGCTCCCCGTCGATGAAACCGAACTCCATCTTCGTATCGGCTATAATTATCCCCTTTTCAAGGGCAATTTCGTGGGCAGCCATGTAAACCTTGGCGGTGGTCTCCTCAAGTAGTTTTGCAGTTTCTACCCCGACCATGTCCTCCACCTCTTGTTTGGACATGTTCTCGTCGTGGCCTACCTCGGCCTTGGTCGTCGGGGTGAATAGCGGCTCTGAGAATCGGTCGCCCTCTTGGAGGCCTGCTTGCATCGGCAGATCCTGGACCGTACCGGATTTTTTGTATTCGGCCCAGGCCGAACCCGTGATGTATCCTCGGATTACGCACTCCACGTCGATCCGCTCCGCGCGTCGCACAACCATCGAACGCCGCGCTATCTCGGGGGGCGCCGAAACGTCTTCCCGGTCCACGGCCAGCGCAACAAGGTGATTGGGTACGATGCCCGCCGTCTGCGCGAACCAGAATGACGACAGCTGGCACAGCACAGCGCCCTTATCCGGTATGCCGTTGGGCATGACCACGTCAAAGGCCGAGATGCGGTCGGTTGCCACCATCAGCAACAGCCCATCGCCCATCTCGTGGGTATCCCTGACCTTGCCTCTGTAGATCAGATCCGGAAGTGGTGACTCCATTATCGTCGTCAAATTAGGCCTCCTTCGTCAGACCGACACGATCGAATATCTCACCAACATGCCGCAGATAGTATGAGTAGTCAAACAACGACTCCAACTCCGACCCGGTCAGGCGCTGTGAAACCTCTGGTTCGGCTGAGATCATCTCCCGGAAGTCCAGGTCCTGATCCCAGCTCTCCATAGCCCTGCTGTGAACGACCCCGTAGGCACTTTCTCGAGCCATACCCTTTTCAATCAAAGCCAGTAGAACTCTTTGTGAAAATAGCACGCCGCGGGTAGAGTCCACGTTCTTGCGCATCCGATCCGGATACACGTGCATCTTCCTGACCACACCTGTGAAAAGATCCAGAATGTAGTCCAGCGCCATAGACGAGTCGGGGAGGATAATACGCTCAGCTGACGAGTGGCTGATGTCACGCTCACCCCACAGTGCGACGTTCTCCAGCGCGGTCACCGCGTGCCCGCGTATCAACCGCGCAATGCCGCAGACCCGCTCCGACAGTTCAGGGTTGCGCTTGTGAGGCATCGACGAAGATCCTGGTTGTCCCTTGGGAAACCACTCGGCGACCTCCCTGATCTCGGTCCGCTGTAGAGATCGTACCTCGATAGCAAATTTTTCGAGCGATGCGGCGATTAGCGCCAACGTAGTAACAAACTGCGCGTGACGGTCGCGCTGCAGGACCTGGTTCGAGATCGGTGCGGGACTCAGACCAAGTCGCTCACATACCGCCGACTCGATGGACGGCGGTACCGTCGCGTGGGTGCCGACCGGGCCGGAGATCTTTCCGAATGCCATCGTGGCCCGCGCCTGCAACAGACGCTCACGGTTGCGCCGCATCTCGTCCCACCACAAAGCAAGCTTCAAACCAAAGGTTACCGGCTCGGCGTGCACTCCGTGGGTCCGCCCCATCATCAGCGTGTCACGGTGCTCAAGAGCCCTATCCTGAAGTGCGTCCAAGAGGCTGTCGATATCCACAATTAGCAGGTCAGCGGCTTCAAGGAGTTGCAGGCTTGTTGCCGTGTCCCAAACGTCACTCGTGGTCATACCCAGGTGTAACCAGCGGCCCTCGGGTCCGATGAACTCCGTTATTGAGCTCAGGAAGGCTGTCATCTCATGGCGTGTCTCGCCCAGGATTTCGTTCAGCCGTTCCATGTTGAACGTAGCGCCTCGAAGTAGTTGCATGTCCTCTTGGGGCACAACGCCTTCGGCAGTCCACGCCTCACATGCCGCCAACTCGACTTGGAGCCACTTCTCGTACTTATTTTCCTCAGACCAGACCTGCTTCATCTCGGATCTGGCGTACCTGTCGATCAACCTGGAAGCCTCCTCACAATTTATCCATCATCAAGATTACACCACAACGCCACGACCGACTACCCGCAAACGAATACGCCATCCCACCCGGCCTTTCCAGCCTCGATGGCCATGGGCACTGGCACCTATGGGTCGTCCCACGGCAGAATGAAACCATACTTTATCGTTATGAGCGGATCGGCAAGCTCAACGTGAGGCGAGTCCTGCGCGGTACTCTTCGTAAGATGCGCTGATATCGACGTGTTTGTTGGCAAGGATCTGCGCGGCAAAAAAGGCAGCGTTCCGCGCCCCCCAGGAGCCTATGGCCACGCACGCGACCGGAATCCCCGGTGGCATCTGCGCAATGGCGTGCAGGGCATCTACGCCCCCGAGGTCGCTGGAGGGCAGAGGAACACCAATCACCGGCAGCGTAGTCCACGATGCCATTACCCCGGGCAAGCCCGCCGATCCGCCGGCCTCCGCAATCAGCACCTCGATGCCGCGTTCGCGGGCGCCTTGAGTGTACTCCCTGACCTTCTCGGGCGTTCGGTGTGCGGACGCGAAGACCACCTCGTGCTCTATACCAAGTTGCTCCAGGACTGACGACGTCTCGTCGCCATACGCCTGATCAGACTTACTCCCCAATACGACGCCTACGAGCGGCATATCGTACTACCTCCTGTTTTAGTTTGATTCTCGAACTCCAACTTTCCCTTCAAGACTAAGCCACCACCATCGGCACAAGCATTTCCGCAGGAGTCATGCCACCGTGCTGAGAGACCGCCTCATGCTCTTCCTGCACCTCGTCCCGGACCTTTGGGTAGTCATAATCCATCAACCAGGCGCCTTTCGATACAGCCATGTGCGTACCAACACGCCGCGCCATTACAGGTGACAGTGGTCCAGGCCCGTAAAGCTTCAACTCCTTCAACTCGTTGACAGTCAGTAGGTAGAAGCCTTCCCGGAACCTCTCTCGAAACAGGCCTTCGAAATCAGCCTCGGCGCCCCGCTTGCACGCAAAAATCATGGTGCGGCCGGTACCCCAGGGCTCGTGATCAACGTAGGCCATCAGCGGATCCGACGGGTCAATCCAATATACCTCGCTCTTGGCGTAGTCTACCAAGCCATGGTCGGCCGTCATCACGATCCTGGCGCCTCTAGGCAGGGCATTTTCCAGCCAGGCCAGCGCACGGTCCACTCCACCCGCCGCCCCCTGAGCCATCGGGCTAGACGTCCCGGCCACATGCGAAGCATAGTCCACATCCGGAATGTATAGGTGGCTAATCGTATTCGACGAAGCCCGCTTTACCCGGTCGGAGATCGCACCGACCGCGTCTCCCAGCTTTTCGTAGCCGTTTTGAGGGCTGCTGCCACTAGTATACGTAGAGAAGTCCGAGCCCACGAGACTCTTCGGCAGATAGCTCGCAGTGTCCCACATAGGAGACTCCATCAGCGAAGGAACGGTGTACGCATCCCGTGGGTCCATCCCCAGTTCCGAGAGGTTCTTGTCGTCGGATCGTCTGACGTACTTGATGATCGTCGAGACGGCATCGATCTCTTCCAAGTAGACGTGCCACGCCGGCAGCCCGTGTTGCGCCGGCCACCGCCCCGTCGCCAACGAAGCCAGCACCACAGGCGTACTCGACGGAAACACAGTCAGTAATTCAGCGGCAACGTGGCTAGGGATGAACGAGTCTGGATCCATCGCACGAACGGCGCTCATACCCAGACCATCCGCCATCACCAGCACCAAATGATCGCAAGGACCGATCAGGCCGGCGAGTACATCACGACCGGGAGTGTGGATGGTGGTGGACGCGCCCACGAGGCCGCCAACGGCGCTGGCAAGGTCGACGATATTAGGCGTGTCAGGTGACGGGCGCAGAAGCTCCCCGGATTCGAACGCGGCAAGCAGTTCAGCAACATCGCTCATTGGGATTGAAGAAGGGTTCTTAATATTGGACCTCTAGGCTGGCGGTACGTATCTGTAGGGTTTTGGAAGCGTTTTGTTGCAGTGAGGGCATGCGGCAATGTCTGGATTCCTAAGCTTCTATCCACAGTTTGCGTAGTCTCGAGTACTCGACGGCTGTGGTCGACCGGCAATCTTCTCAGCGATCTTTCTGTGCCCTAGATTACAGGTTACTTGACCATCCTTACCTTGGTAATGGATGTCATCAATGTCGATTATCTTGTCACAACCTTGCAAGGTGCAGTTTTTTGGCTGCGGCACATCTCGCTGGCAAAAAAGGGCAGACCGTTGTTTGACTGTGGATGATTTCCCGGCATGAGGGGTACACCCGTGTACTCGCTCCGGGTTCCAGAGTCGCGGTTGAACCCGGCACTTGACTCTGGCCAACGGATGTTCTCGCCGTTGACTGGCTTCCCTGGGAGCCAGCTTCACTCGGAGACCCTATGAGCACCAGCAGGCCGATGATGCCAAATACCAGTCCCTGAACTACGACTGCTACGACTATAGCAAGCAGTAAATCCATCATCTATTTCCATTCGCCTGCTTTGCACCAGGCCGCTATCCGGGGTCGTGGTTCGACATGCTTCACCACGATCGTAATTTCAATTTACCTGGCTTCTCTCTTAAGGGCGAAACGGGGGCTTGGCCCCGCCTCCTTGGAGAACCTACAGTTCAAGATGTACTTGAGGCACTTGTTTCCACTGGCGATCCGATGAGCACCAGCAACGCAACAAAACCAAAAAGGAAACCCAGGCCCAGCCATTTGACGCTGTTCTTGCGTTTTATGCCGGCTACAGCCGCACAGAACACCGCGAACACCACCGCATGAACAAGAACGAGGAAAAGCAGGACTTCCATCAACAATCTCCTGACGCCGTGACATGTCTACCCGATCGCCGTTGTGCTCAACGGCGACTACCGGACAAGGGCGATGTCCCCCCTGTAAAAAGAGTCGGAGAACCGGATACGAGCGGCCCCGTCATAGGCCCTGAGTCTGGCCTCCTGCAGCGTCCCTCCAGGTGCTGAAACCGCTAGCACCCGGCCACCGTCCGTCAATACCGCGCCATCCTCCAGACGTGTGCCCGCATGATAAACCGTGACACCCGGCGGCATCTCGTCGAGCCCGTCAATTGGGAACCCGGTGGCGTACTTGCCCGGATACCCCTCAGAGGCCAGGACCACCGCCACGTGTGACTGATCGTCCCACTCGAGCGACGCCGCTGACACATCGCCCTGCGCGACGCAGATCAGGACCCCCAGCAGGTCGCTCTTCAGTCGTGGCAGGACGACCTGGGCCTCGGGATCACCAAGCCGGGAGTTGAACTCGACCACCTTTGGCCCGTCCACAGTGATCATAAGCCCGGCATATAGAATCCCTCGAAACGGGCTGCCCTTCGACGCCAGAGCCGCCACTACTGGCTCCATTATCTCTCGTCGAATACGGGAATCCATCTCGGGGTTCCATACCGCAGAGACAGGCGGGCTGTAGGAGCCCATGCCGCCGGTGTTCGGTCCGACATTGCCATCACCGACAGGCTTGTAATCGCAGGCCGCGATCATCGACGACACACGCTCACCGTCGACAAATGCAAAAACGCTGATCTCCTGACCAGCCATGAACTCCTCAACTAGGACGCCGGAACCACCTTGCCCAAGCCACTCGCGAAGCGCCCTCACCGCCTCTTCGTGATCTGACGCAACGACGACGCCTTTGCCAGCCAACAGGCCATCGACCTTGACGACTATTGGCGTCTCCTGGGCCATTACGTATTCGCTGGCGGTTTCGAAGTCAGTGAACGACATCATGGAGGCGGTTGGCACTCCATGCTCTTGCATCAACTCCTTGGCAAATCGCTTGCTCGACTCGATGCGAGCCGCCGCTGCTGTGGGTCCGAATGCAAGAACTCCGGCCGAATCAAGCCTATCGACCAGGCCCGCCGCAAGAGGTACCTCGGGTCCCACGACGACAAAGTCGACCCCTGACTCAACGGAGTACGCGACCAGTGCGTCAACGTCATCGGCGTCAATGGATACGTTGGTGGCGATACCAGCCGTCCCGGCATTACCCGGCGCTACGAGCAGTGTGTCCAGCCTCGGGGATTCAACTAGCCGCGTTGCAAAGGCGTGTTCACGCCCCCCGCTGCCGACCAATAGTACGGTAAGGTCGCTACGTTCCAGTAGTGAAGGTGGCAATGTGAGTTTCTACCTGGAAACGTACAGAACGTGAGAATTCCCACGTTGCCTGACGATGAGAATCATTCCCACTCAATGGTACCCGGCGGCTTGCTGGTGATGTCGTAGACAACCCGGTTGATGTCCGGAACCTCGTTCACGATGCGGCTCGAGATTCGGGCGAGCACCTGGTAGGGAAGCCGCGCCCAGTCCGCAGTCATTGCCTCGTCGCTCGTTACCGCCCGTATAGCCACTACATTGCCGTAGGTCCGGTAGTCACCGCTCACGCCCACCGTGTGCACATCTGTCAGCACGGCGAAGGACTGCCACATCTCGCGGTACAGATCATTGCCCTTGATCTCGTCCATGACGATCCAGTCGGCCGACCGTAGCGTCTCGAGCCTTTCGACCGTCACCTCACCCATAATTCGAATCGCAAGCCCTGGACCAGGGAACGGCTGCCGGTAGACCATCGCCTCTGGCAGACCCAACTGCAGCCCGACCTCGCGCACCTCGTCCTTGAACAGGTAGCGCAGGGGCTCCACTAGGGTCAGCGTCATGTCCTTGGGCAGTCCGCCCACGTTGTGATGTGTCTTGATCTTGGCCGAAACTCCGCTGTCGGCCGTCTTGCTCTCGATCACGTCCGGGTAAAGCGTGCCCTGGGTCAGGAAGTCCACGTGACCAGCGCTCTTGGCGTGCTCGTCGAACACCTTGATGAATGTCTCGCCGATCACGCGCCGCTTCTCTTCCGGGTCGGTGACGCCCTTGAGCCCCCTCAGGAACTGTTCCGAGGACTGGGTGAAGACCAGCTTCGCCTTCAAGTAGGTACGGAAGGTCTCCAGGATGCGCTCCGGCTCCTCGCGCCGCATCAGCCCGTTATCGACGAAGATGCAGGTCAGTTGGTCGCCAACCGCGCGATGAACAAGGGTCGCGGCCACAGCGGAGTCGACGCCTCCGGACAAGGCGCAGATGACCTTGCCGTCGCCTACCTGCTTCTTGATCTTCTCGATCGACTCAACAACGAAGTTGGCCGGTGTCCACAAGGAGCCGCAGCCGCATATTTCATGGACGAAATTATCGAGGAGTGCCTTGCCATCGGGGGTGTGGGCGACCTCTGGATGGAACTGAATGCCCAGCATTCCCTTGCCGTTGCCGGTGGCGGCAATGGGCGAGTTTTCTGTGTGGGCCAGTGCGGTGAATCCGGGGGGCTGTTCGACGATCCTATCCCCATGGCTCATCCATACAGGCATTGATGACGGCAACCCTTCAAATAGGGGCTCGCCGGGGCCGGACTGGGCGAGGGAGGCGTGACCATATTCACGGTGAGCCGACGGCGCTACCTTGCCCCCCAACTGATGCACCAACACCTGCATCCCATAGCAGATACCAAGCACCGGCAGGCCGGACTCGTACACCCACGAGGGCGCCATCGGCGCATCGTCGTCATACACGGAAGCAGGCCCACCCGAAAGAATGATGCCCTTTGGATTGAGGTCCTTAACGCTATCCCACGTCGAGTCGTGGGGCAGTATCTCGCAGTAGACCTTGGACTCGCGCACCCGCCGCGCTATTAGGCGACTGTACTGGGAACCGAAATCGATGACGATCACCGACTCGCGTTCGAGCCTGGATGGAGGGTAGGGGACTGGCGACTGCCCCGACTTTTCCTTGGCTATCTCCAGGTACGCCGAGACCTCAAGATCGTCGCTGGCGGCCAGCCTGTGGCTCTCGTTTGACTCTTTGTTTGTGCTCATTGTGGTGGTTGTCCAAGGCTAGCGTTTATGCTCAGCCGACGACCTGTGTTTTCCTTCGTTGACAGCGCGTTTATACCTCTTATGTTGTGGGTCCAAGGCTAGCATCTATGCTATATTGTGGTCAACCTTAAATGGCACCCCGCAAATCCCTCACGCTCGATCCGTCCCTGTCCGCCCAGGTGGATATCGCTGTGAGCCATCTGAGCCGCGGCGGTGTAGTCGCTATCCCCACCGATACACTCTACGGCCTCGCAGCCTCCGCCGTCGACCCTGAAGCGGTCGCGCGCGTGTTCGGAATAAAGGGCCGTCCCGGAGGGATGGCGATGCCGGTGCTGCTAGCCGATCCACAGGACCTGGATCTGTACGCAACCGACGTGTCTGAAGTCGCCCGCGAACTGGCTAATCGTTTCTGGCCCGGCCCGCTCTCCCTGGTGCTAAAAAGATCTGAGGCGATGCCGGACGCCGCCACGGCTGGCCGTGACACCGTCGCTCTTCGAGTTCCAGACCACCCGGTGCCACGTGCGATCGCCCGGAGGCTCGGCGCGCCCATCACTGGGACCAGTGCAAACCCCAGCGGACAGCCCGCGGCCACGACCGCCGCCAAAGTGAGGGAGCAGCTCGGGAACGCCGTGGACCTGGTAGTTGACGCAGGCGAAAGCCCGATAGGCGAAAGCTCCACCATCCTCGACGTCACTGGCCCGTCACTGGTCGCCCTGCGCGTCGGCGCGGTGTCCGTAGCGGATATATCAGACGCTACCGGAATGCCTGTAGCCATCCCGTAGTTGCAGGTCTGCGACCTGCCCTCTTCGTGAACGTGTAAAATGGAATGCGAATCTCTAACTGCCAGGTAACTACCGATGACCCAACCGCTAATCGTCGCAAACTGGAAAATGAACGGCACCGTCGCCGAGGCACGACAGCTCGTAGCGGCCATGAAACCCGGCCTTGCCGGGGTCAAGGGCGTCGGCAAGGTTCTCTGCCCTCCATTCACTGCCCTCGCCACCGTATCAGAGATGCTGGAGGGGACGGATATAGGCATTGGCGCTCAGGACATGTACCACGAAGACAGCGGCGCATTTACCGGCCAGGTATCGCCTGGAATGCTGGCCGAGTTCTGCAGCTACGTAATCCTGGGCCACTCCGAACGCAGGTCTCTGTTCGGCGAGACCAGCCAATCCGTTGCCTGGAAGGTCGCGGCTGCAAAAGCGGCGGGCCTCAGTCCCATCATGTGCGTAGGTGAGACCATCTCCGAGCGCGAGACGGGCAGGGCGGAGGCCGTCGTCGACGGACAGGTCCTGACAGGCCTTGTGGGAGTCAGCAACATCGACGGCGTGTCCATCGCCTACGAGCCGGTCTGGGCCATAGGCTCCGGTGCGGCGGCCTCCCCTGACGACGCCCAGGCGATGGCATCGAGAATACACCAAGTTCTATCCGACCGATTCGGCCCGCCAGCCGCAGAAACTCCCGTTCTGTACGGGGGCAGCGTCACCGATGAGAACATACTCGACTTTATGGGCCAGCTCGACATCGACGGTGCGCTGGTCGGCGGCGCAAGCCTCAAACCCGACGTCTTCGTCGCACTCACTCGCGCCGCAGCGGCGTCTGTCTGACCCAAGGCGCATGCCATCATAGCCCCAACACCCAGGCTGGTCGCCATGGTAGGCGCAACAGCCACCGGCAAGACCGCACTGGCCGTCCAACTGGCTCAGGAGCTGGGCGGCGAGATCGTTGGCGCGGATAGTCGCCAGGTCTACCGCCATATGGACATCGGCACTGCCAAGCCCAACCCAGAGCAGCGCGCCGCCGTCCCTCACCACCTGATCGATATCGTCGATCCCGACGAGCCATACAGTCTTGCCCTCTTCTTGCGCCAGGCCCGGGCAGCTATCGCCGACATTTACAGCCGCGGTCGTCTGCCAATCCTCGTGGGAGGCACGGGCCAGTACGTCTGGGGCCTCCTGGAAGGGTGGCAAGTTCCGGAGGTGCCACCGGCCCCCGAACTTCGTGCTGAACTAGAGGCACGGGCAGCGTCGGAAGGATGCGAGGCCCTATACGCGGAGTTGCAAGCCGCCGATCCCCAGGCCGCCGACCGAATCGACCCACAAAACGTTCGGCGCGTAATCCGGGCGCTGGAGGTATATGCGGTATCTGGAGAAACCTCCAGCAGCAATCCCCGGCGCGTTGAGCCCAACTGGAACACGATGCTTGTGGGGCTACGTCTCGAACGGTCCGATCTCTATAGTCGAGTAGATCGGCGCGTCGACCAGATGCTGGAATTGGGATGGGTCAACGAAGTGAAGGCGCTATTGGAGCGAGGCTACGCGCCGGATCTGTCGTCCATGTCCGGCCTGGGCTACCGCGAGCTGTGCGAGCACATTCAAGACGGCACGACTTTGGAGGACGCGGCCGACGCAGCGAAGCGCCGTATCCGACGCTTCGCCCGCCAGCAAAACGCATGGTTCCGAGAAACCGACGAACGAATCAAGTGGCACAATGCCAACGAAGCCGGCTTGGAAGCGGCAGCGAGCCAGGTCAGAGACTGGGCTGAAAACTAGGGACTGGCGTTCGAAATTTACTGGTGTTCCGACGCCAAATTCTCGTCTTCACCGCGTGTGTGAAGGGGTTCCGCGCCGCTGACGGAGTGTGAGGGTGTTCCTCACGCAGTCATTTCATGTTTGCTGGAAGGGTCGGGGACACCCGACACGTCTCAACACCTCCATACTCCGCTAGCTACGGCCTGTGCTACAATACGGTGTCCCAAGGAGGGTGTGCAGGCGATGCAATTCACCAAGATGCACGGGGCCGGCAACGACTACGTTTACATTGACGCCCGCGCCAAGGACAAAGACTGGCCCGCGCTTTCGATCGCCATGAGCGACCGCCACCGTGGCATCGGCTCCGACGGCCTGATCCTCGCCCAGGAATCTGACCGGGCCGACCTGCGCATGTCCATGTACAACGCCGACGGCTCCGAAGGAAAGATGTGCGGCAACGGCATCCGATGCCTGGTAGCCTTTGCCATGAAAAATGGAATCGTTCCTGCTGATAGCTCCACGGTGACCGTCGAGACGCTGTCCGGCGACCTAACCGTCACGCCCACATGGGAAGACGGCAGGGTCACCCGCGCCGTCGTGGGCATGGGCGAGCCCGGGTTCGCCGTCGACCAGGTCCCGGTCGTAGCGCCGGGCCATGACACGCTGGTAGACTACCCCCTGAGCGTCGGCGGCGGTATCTTCGGCATAAGCTGCGTATCGATGGGCAACCCCCACGCCGTGGCGTTCATCGACACCCCGGTCGACGAAGTGCCACTCCCTGACCTGGGGCCGAAGATCGAGCACAACCCGATGTTCCCTGAGCAGGTCAACTTCGAAATCGTGAATATCCTGGATCGGAGTCACGTCAAAGTGAGGGTCTGGGAGCGCGGGTCCGGCCTGACCATGGCCTGTGGCACCGGCGCATGCGCCGTCGTTGCAGTAGGCCGCCAAAACGGCCTCCTTGACGACGACGTAACTGTGTCTCTGCCAGGCGGAGAACTCCAGATACACTGGCCCGGAACCGGCGAAGTGACCATGAAGGGTCCTGTCGAAGAGGTCTTCGAGGGCGAATGGTCTGCCCAGGACACCACGTCACATTAAGCTAACCCAAACGCAAAGACAATTTCCACCGCTTTCAAAAATCCCCTCAGCGCCCTCAGCTTGCTCAGCGGTAATTTTTGGCTCCCACGAAACCAAATCAAACTCGGAGAGTGAAATGAAGGTAGCTGGCAGAGTAGGGGCGGTCCCTCCTTACCCATTCGTAGAGATCAGCCGCAAGATCGCGGCGAAAAAGGCCCAGGGCATCGACGTCATCAGCTTCGGCATTGGCGATCCAGACCTCCCGACGCCGCCGTCTGTGCTCGACGCGCTCCACAAGGCGTCCCTCGACGCGCCAAACCACCGGTACCCGGAGTCCGAGGGGCTGCCGGAGTTCCGCGGGGCGGTCGCCGACTGGTACAAGAAACGCTTCGACGTGAACCTGGACCCCGAGACCGAAGTAGTCTCCCTGATCGGTGCAAAAGAGGGCATCGGACACGCCGCGATGGCCTTCGTCGAGCCGGGCGACATCGCCCTGGTTCCGGACCCCGGCTACCCCGTCTACTCGGTGGGCACCCTCTTCGCGGGCGGCGAGTCCTATCTCATGCCGCTCATGGAAGGCAACCAGTGGTTTCCCGACTTGGACGCAATACCTGAGGACGTATCCAACAAGGCCACGATCATGTGGCTCAACTACCCCAACAACCCCACGGGCGCCACGGCCGAGCGGGACCAGTTTGCGAAGGCGATAGAGTTCGCGCGCCGGCACGATGTCGTGCTGATGCACGACGCCTGCTACAGCGAAATCGCATACGACGGCTATCAGCCCCTGAGCCTACTACAGGTCGAGGGCGCTCGGGACGTTTGCGTCGAGTTCCATTCGCTGTCGAAGTCCTACAACATGACCGGCTGGCGGCTTGGGATGGCCGTGGGCAATCCTGAAATAATCGAGGCGCTCCGCGTCATCAAGTCCAACATGGACTCGGGCGTCCCGCAGGCCATCCAGCAGATGGGCATCGCGGCCATGGACATCCCTGATGGAGAGATTTCCGATCGCAACGAGATATACCAGCGCAGACGCGAGCTCGTCGTAGGCGCGTTACGGGCCCTGGGCCTGACGGTCAAGCACCCACGAGCCAGCCTCTATGTATGGGCCGGAGTGCCTGAAGGCTTCACCTCCGCCGGGTTCTCCGAACGGCTACTGGAGGAGACAGACGTGCTCGTATCCCCCGGCACCAGCTACGGTAAATGGGGCGAGGGCTACATACGGCTGTCGCTAACGCTCTCGGACGAACAGCTAGAAAAGGCCGTCGACCGCCTATCGAGCTGGAGCATGTAGCCACAACTCAGGCTCTCCCTGGAAGGTCGGCAAAAGGGTCCCGTCCCCTCATCTACTAAACGGAGAGTTGGCCCGCAACTCCTGCGGCCACCGGTGTGCGCAGAGAAGGATAGCTTCTTTGCCGGGGGTATCACAGGTTACCCCTCACAAGTATCCTCTCACTCTTCTCATTTTCTTTGGGAAAGGCTCCGAATCACTGGAAGAAGTTTTGCCGAGCTGGCCCACAGCTCCGGCGACCGTTAGCAGTGTGCAGAGGGGCAAAACCCCTTTGCCGGGGTGCGTGAGGGTGTCCCTCACAAATATCCTTTTTCTTCTTTTTCTTACGAACAGGCGATAATCATCTTGTGCAAAGCATCGACTCGTATCTTGCAAGGAGGTCAGTGTGGCCAAACGAACCCAGTCAACCGGACCCACAATAGAGCGAGTGCTCTGCGTAGGCGTCGTAACCGGGCGTCGCCCTAAGGGCCTCTGGTCCCTCAACGACTCCCTAGAAGAGCTTGCCGAGCTGGCCCGTAGCTCGGGCGGACGCGTCGTCGGCACCGTGTCACAGCGCCTCAAGGCCCCGACCCAGACATACCTGGGCAAGGGCAAGATCGACGAAATCAAGGCCCTGCAGGACGCGAAGAAGTTCGATGTCCTGGTTTGCGACGACGAGCTGGCCCCTTCACAGCAGCGCAACCTGGAAGCGGCCCTAGACGACATCAAGGTCATGGACCGCACGGCACTAATCCTCGACGTGTTCGCACGTCGGGCCCAGACCCGCGAGGGACGGCTGCAGGTCGAGCTGGCGCAGCACGAGTACCTGCTGCCCAGGCTGGCAGGGCAGTGGACCCACCTGGAGCGACAGCGGGGTGGTGTCAGGTCGGGTATCGGTACCGTCGGACCGGGCGAGACTCAAATAGAGACGGACCGCCGCCTGATTCGTAATCGCGTTCTCAAGATTAAGAAGGACCTGGAAGCGGTCCGACGACAACGCGGACAGCATCGCACCCGACGTGATCAACAGGGCGTCCCGGTCGTGGGCCTGGTCGGCTACACCAATGCGGGCAAGAGCACGCTCCTCAACGCACTGACCAAGGCAGAAGTAGCAGCCGAGGACCGGCTCTTCTCGACACTTGATCCCATCACACGCCGCCTCAGGCTGCCATCAGGGCGCGAAATGCTGCTCACCGACACCGTGGGCTTCATCCAGAAGCTGCCGCCCCTGGTAGTGAACGCGTTCAGGGCCACTCTGGAGGAGATCGAGTCCGCGACGGTGCTGCTCCACGTCGTTGACATGAGCCACCCCAACGCCGCAGCCCAGGCCCAGACAGTTGACGACATCCTGGACGACATGCACATGGGCGACCGCCCCCGGATCTTGGTCCTCAACAAGGTCGACCTACTCGAATCAGAGGCCATGCAAAACGACGCTATGATCAACATAGGCTCCCACCCCAGAACAGTCATGACATCCGCCCTAACAGGCCAGGGCCTCGACCATCTAACCGCCCATTTAGAAGCAGCCGCAACAGCAGCGCCGTCACCCACGGCAGGGGTCGTGGCTGGCTGATTTCCCTCGTGGACGGGGAATCTAGGTAGAGCAAACATGGTGCCAAACATTGAAATAGAGATCCGTCGACAATACACACCCGATCAGGAAGAGAGAATTATAGACGCGGTGCACTCAGCCGTGGTCAAGGGGCTCAAGATACCCGAAGGAGACAAGACGATCCGTCTCGTTGTCCACGAACCTCATCGATTCCCAGCACCCCCCGACAAGCGCGACCGCTACACGCTCGTACGCTTAGCTAGGGGACAGGGCGTAGAGCACCGATCAAGGGGCCAGAGTGGGTCTTTCGCTCTCCGGGGTCCGACTGTGGCCTCTAAGAACAAGGTGAATCGCCGCAGCATGGCCCGCCCCAATACTCCAAACCCGAACATCGCACTATAGTTGTTATGTCAACTAACGTAGCTGGAGATTCCTATACGGAAATACGCGCGGAATTCCCGATTTGGGGTTT
>CAJWER010000035.1 GCA_913030785.1 uncultured Chloroflexota bacterium
GAATCCAATGACATCCTCACCTACGTTCGAAGAACCCTGGCCATCGATGGATCCTTCATAGGTGGCTCCTTCTCAGCCAGGGACGGCTGCGATTTCATGGCCTGCGGCGGGAGCATCGAGTCCTGGACCGATGTCTCCGCCACGCACACGATCCACACCACATCCTCAGGCGAGTGCTGGCAGAGCGGCGACCTGGTCGGCCCCTGCGATGATTACGTTCTTGGCGTGCCATCGCATGGCCCGCGGGCCTGGTCCATCGCCGGCAAACGTGCCGTCCGTCACCGCGAACACACCTGGGTGGATCTCGCGCTGGATGGCCAGTAGGTCGACCAGGGTCTCGTGGATGACGGAGTGAGTCCAGTGGCGCTTACGATTGAGCAGGCCACCGAACGCGTTCTTCATCGCTCCCGTCATGGTCGTAAATACGTGGGTCTTGACCGTGGGCATGTGGACGATGTTCTTGCCGATGAACATCTCCGGAATCTGGATGCCCTCCGGGTAGATGTCGTCCAGCACGAGCATTTTGGCCTTCGGCTTGTACTCGATCCATTCCACGGGCGGGTAGTCAAGGTAGACACTCTGGAGGCCGTACTTGTCCTCAACGACGGTGTGTTTGTTGTTGACGGCGCCTTCATGTGGGTCGACCACGACGGTGCCGTTGTGGGTGGATATCAGATCACCATAACCGTCGGCTTTGAGCGTCTTAATGACGCCCTCAAGTTGCCAGGGTGTCGTGGAGCACGCCGGGTAGTAGTGTTGCCACGAGATGTTGATTTTTAGGAGAGTCGCAGTGTCCAGGGACAGTGTCTGGGTGTAGTCGGCCAATCGCATCGCACGTGCGATGTCGTCCAGAACGGTCTCCGGGGTCGTATAGACCACGGCGACCTTTGGGGCCGTGGGGGCTGAGGTCCGCTCTGAGGCGTCTGTCTCGGTCTTAACGGCCAATGTCTCTCCTTCTATGACGAGGGTAAACGGAAAGCTAGATAAATTTTAATGGGTTGGTCTTAATCCCGGCGCCAATTTAACCCAGCCACGCTCAGGCAGCACCATCCCCTCATAACTCAGCGCGCGCAGCGCCCGTCTCTTGTGTCCTGATCTGCGAATTCGTGTCCACGATGGCTCCCTCCAACTCGGGAGAGGGTGGTGACGTCGAGTCATCGGACACCAACAGGCTTTGCTGAAACTCTTTGAAGTAACGTTGCGCAAGGCGACCGAGGGACTGGGTCAGGGCGTCTTCCGCAGGCCACGGCTCAGTGGGTGAAAGCTGAGTTGCCAGGAGGCGGTCTAGATGGTCGTGCAGTCCTTCGTCGAGCTTGATCCGAACCTCTTCAATTGTTGAGCACGCCTGCCAGCAGTCAAACACCTCTCGATTTTCCGTTCCGTGGAAATATTCGCGTTTGGCGGCTGCTGCGATCCCCGCGAGATCGAATCGAGCGAGTAGCAGCGCGAGAACGTACTCCTCGACGAGGTCGCGCCTCACGTCCGTGAGAAGGGCCGGGTTCGCGGGCCGTGCCTGAATTCGGCGTGCCGCAGCCCCTGACGGCTTGTGTTGGGTTCGAGGCCTTGATATGGAGGCCTCCAGCGCTTCCCGGCTGACCCCTAGGACCGAGGCCAGCTTGGCGAAATGCCTCTCCTGTTCGGTCGGGTCCAGCGTGGCCGGGATGAGCGGGCTGATCGCGTCCAGGGCCTGAGCTCTGCCACGGGCGTCAGTGAGGTCGTAGCGAGTAGGGATGCTGTCGATCAGGAAGTCCAGCACCGGCACCGCATCACGGATAAGGGACTTCCAGGCTTCGGGATCCTTCCGGACCAGGTCGTCTGGGTCGACCCCCGCCGGGAGGGGTGCGATGAACAGGTCCACGTGCTTGTCCTGGGCGTACAGTGGGCCGACGGCGGCACTTCCGACTGTTGCACGCTCGAAGACCTGCCAGGACGACTCTAGGCTGCGGTGTGTGGCTTCCTGGCCCGCCGGGTCGGCATCGAGGGCCATGACGACCCTTTTCGCGATCTGTCTGAGAGTAGAGACCTGCTGCTCTGTGAGCGCTGTGCCCATGGATGCGACTGCGTTGGCGTCGCCGTGCTGATGAGCGGCGATCGCGTCCATGTAGCCCTCCACGATAACGGCTGTGCCATCGTCGCGAATCGTGGCCGCCGCTTTGTGGAGGCCGTAGAGCATCGAGCGCTTGTTGAAGACGCGGGTGCCCGGCGTATTGATGTACTTGGGGTCGGAGCCGTCCATGGTCCGGGCACCGAAGCCTGCGACTCGGCCACGCCTGTCGTGAATCGGAAACATCAGCCGTCCCCAGAAGAAGTCGGCGATGCTCTCGTCGTCTCTACGCCGTAGCAATCCGGCCTGAATGGCATGGTCGATGTGGTGGTCCAGGGACGATAGGTGTGCACTAAGGGTGTTGCGCCCTTTTGGGCTCAGGCCGATCTGAAACGATTCCGCGGTGGCCGCGTCGATCCCTCGCTCCTTCAGGTATTCCCTGGCCGCCGCACCCTCAGCGGATGCGAGCACGTCTTGGTAGTACTTGGCCGCGTCCTGGTTGACGCGGAGCAGGATGTCTGTCCGCTCGTGCTGTCCGCGCTCCTTCAGGGTTACGCCAGTCCGGTCGGCTAGGAGCCTCATGGCTTCGCTGAAGTCCATGTTCTCTTTGCGCATTACGAAGGAAAATGCGTCACCGCCGGTCCCGCATGCGCCAAAACAGTACCAGCTCTGGCGCTCGGTATTAACGACAAACGAGGGTGTTTTCTCGGTGTGAAAAGGGCACGCGGCCTTGAAGTTGCGGCCAGTTTTTTTCAGGGTGACGTAGCTGGAAACGACGTCGACGATGTCGAGTCGTGCCTTTATGTCATCGACTGCGGTCATACTGTCGATATTACCAGTTTTTGATAAGGGCAGGGAGGTCACTAGGGGCAGGTTGTCTCCCCCGGCGGGATACGTCTATCCACCACAATAATGGGTCTTTCGACAAGCTCAGGATGAGCGGAGGATGGCAGCGAGTGCCCAGGCTCATGGTCTGAGACTATGTTTGATGGCCCGCAGCGTCTTCGCAAACAGTCAGTCAGTCCCTTCTCCCGCTCATCCTGAGCCTGTCGAAGGACGATTTTGGTTGGTCGCTTCGCTTGATCCCAGGTCCTTCAGCCCTTGTCCGCCTGTTTGTAGGCGTAGTGGGTCAGGCGGGTCATGGCTCGCTTCACACTTCGGGTGTGCCACTCGATGTGATCGATTGCGGTACGAAGGTCTACCAGGTCGTTTCCCACCTCGTGCCAACTACCTCGCGACTTGACGAACCCTTCGAGGCGACGTGACATCTCCTTCTGCACGCCCCAGAGGTCGCCTAGGTCGGTACATAGCGTCGCCAGCTCAGAGTCCAGCTCTTCAGACAGCCCCATCTCCTTGAGCTTGATGACGACGGCGTGGGCCATGAGGGCTGTACGCCTCGCCTGTGCCAGGTCCGGCTGCCGGGCTTCTTCGGTCATGGGTGGCTCCTGACTCACTCGGATAGGGTCGCGTAATACTGGAGGAACTGTGTCCAGTCATCTCGGATCAGCTCCAGAGAGCTGCGCTGCGGGCCCTCGCTCATGCGGCTAATCTGCTCGAAGATACCCTTCCAGAGCTCATCCACCTCTTCCTTCCAGTGGGCGTACTCCAAGCCGTGGACATCCCTCTGCATCGCTTCGAGGTGTTCTTGCACGAGATTCAGGCGGTTGCCTACGCTGCGGAATCGGATCCTATCGGACGTCGTCATTGTTGTCATGGTCTTGCCATTCTGAATACCGCCGCGATATCCGGCTGGATGTCCTCTGCAACGTGCATAGCGAAGTGATCCGTCATTCCGGCGATGTAGTCTACGACTGGCCTATCGGTGTTCCGATACCCCTCGAGGATCTGCTCCGGGTTCTCATGTAGGTGGCGATAAAGAAGCCCTACGATGTTGCGGGCGGCTTGCCCCTCCTCGCCGAGGTCGCTGGGAACGTACACCCGCTCGAACATGAAGTTCCTGAGCTCGTTGACTGCGTTCCGTATCTCAAGGCTCATCGTGATGGACGGCGCCGTGTCGGAGGTCTCGCCCGTGGCGGCCCATGAGCTCTCGACAATGTCCGAAACCATTGTGTGAATGCGGAGCGAGTGCCTGTTTCCCAGGGTCTTCATCGGCCCCTTCGGCAGGTCATCCTCTCGCAGCGCCCCGGCCCGAAAGGCGTCTTCCAGGTCGTGGTTCAGATAGGCTACGGCGTCTGATATGCGGCAGATCTGACCTTCGAGCAACAGCCCCTTGGGAACGGAGTCGCCGAGGACATCGCCCCGGGGCTTGGAGTGAGAGACGATGCCTTGCCTGACCTGACTGGTGAGGTTGAGTCCCTTGCCCTGCTTCTCCAGCTTTTCGACGGTTCTGAGGCTCTGCTCCGCATGGCGGAAGCCCTCCGGATCCAAATCGTCGAGGAGCTTTTCACCCACGTGACCGAAGGGGGTGTGTCCGAGGTCGTGGCCCAGGGCAATAGCCTCGGCGAGGTCCTCGTTCAGGTCGAGAGCGCGTGCGATCGTCCGCGCTATCTGCGCCACCTCCAGCGTGTGTGTTAGCCGAGTGACGTAGTGGTCGCTGGTGGGCGCGATAAACACCTGGGTCTTGTGTTTGAGGCGCCTGAACGATAGGGAGTGGATAATCCTGTCGCGGTCCCGCTGAAACTCGCCGCGCAGCGAGTCAGGCTCTTCCAGGCGCTCACGAACGGCGTCGCGCGATTTGGCCGCGTAGGGTGAAAGGGACTCCTCGCGTAGTTCAAGTCGGCGTCGGACCGGTGTCGAAAGCAATTCTGGGCGACCTGTGCTGAAATTAGTGGTAGGGCGTTTCGGCCTCGTCGGCAGCTAGGCCGCCTATGATGCCAGGATCTCGCCACTCCGCTCGCCCTGAGCTTGTCGAAAGGCCGATTTCGTGAGGTTCGACAGGTCCACTCTGGGCGGATTGGATCGGCCCCCATGATAGCATGACAGGTGCCAAAATGCCGCAGTTCCGCGCGCGCTGGATCGGCCGATTTGAGAGCGGTAGTGGCCAAGCGAATTTACCGTGCAGCCTGCCAGGAATGACGATCCGATGGAACCAGACCGCCTCCAGCATCGTCTATACATGTGAGAGTACTAACGATACCTATGGGAGAACCAAACGGAATGAAAATCAGCAGAGTGGTGGCGCTGACGCTGTTGTCGGTGGTCGCCGCGGCGTTTATTGCGTGTTCGATTCCGGCAGCGAGCCCCGGTGACGAGACTCCGGTGGCGGGAGATGCACCGGAGTTGGTGGAGGTCACCGCCCCCATCGAATCGATCGTGGTCAACATTGCCGAATCGTTTCCCCCGCAGTACTTCCTGGTTATCCAGGCAGGGCTGTCCAACGGGTGCATCAAGCAGGGCAACTACGATTGGAAACTTGAGGACAACACGGTAACCGTCGACGTGACGGTCCTGGCGCCCGCGGCGGGAAGCCTGATCGCATGCACCGACGACTATCGCATAGTGGAGAAGACGATCGTGCTGGGTAGCGATTTCGAGCCGGGCACGACGTACACGGTCAACGTCAACGACGAGACCACGTCATTTACTACCGAAAACAACTTGGCACAGAAACCGGTGCTTGTGGAGGCCCCTGCGCCCATCCACGGCTTGACGATCAACGTCGCCGAGTCGTTCCCTCCCCAGTACATGCTACTGGTCGAATCCGGCCTGCCCAATGGCTGTTCCACGTTCGGCACGTACGACGTCAAAAGCGACGGAGACACCGTCAGTGTGTCGGTCACCAATTATGTCCCGGCAGACCAGAACACCCCATGTGGCATGTCGTATGGCACGGTCGAGACGACTGTGGACCTCGGGAGCGACTTCGAGCCTGGTATTGAGTACACGGTGTTGGTGAACGACAAGAGCACCACCTTTACTGCCCAGGGCGAGGCTGTCCAGAAGGTCGAACAGGACGCGCCCGTGGAGAGTGTCGGGATCGAATACGCGCCGGACGGCGCGTCGCGGTTGGTGCTGATGACAGGCCTGCCAAGCGGTTGCCACGAGCTCGGTGAGCCGCTGGTCCTTCGAGCCGATGACACGATCATAGTCGAGGTGCAGAACCTGGTAGAGGTAGGCGCGATCTGCACGGACGACTATCGCGTTGTCGAGTCGAGGCTTCCGATACCGGGCGATGTGGAGGCCTGCGCTACATACGACATCAACGTAAATGGCGTAGTGCATACTGCCCAGGCCATCGGCCCGAGTCTTCGTTGCAGCGCACCAGACCCGGTCGATATGCCGTCTGGAGATGACGAAATGAAGACGGTGGAGGTAGACGCTCCCATCGACGGGGCCGTCATCAACGTCGCCGAGTCGTTCCCTCTCCAGTACTTCGTGGCGGTCACATCCGGGCTGCCCAGCAGCTGCGCCAAATTCGGCGGCTACTCAGTGGATCGCGATGGCACGACGATCAGGGTGACGGTGACGAATCTGATGCCCGCCGATAAAGAGATTGCATGCACGGCCATCTATGAAATCGTCGAGACGAGCATACCCCTCGGCAGCGCGTTCAACCCCAACACCACCTACACGGTGATTGTCAACGACGATGCTAAAGCCAGCTTCACAACCGATGGCTCGGCACCCGGTGAAGAGAGCAAAGGCATCGAGGTCAAGATAGACATGGGCGACACCGTAGACGCTGGATCCGAGGAGTTGAGGATAGGGTTCCTCGATGTGACGGAAGACTCGCGATGTCCGGCCAACGTGATTTGCGTAAGGGCGGGCCGGGCCAACATCCTACTAGGTATCGTAGCAGGCGATTCGATGCCCGCGTTCCACGAAGTGGAATTCGGAGGCGGGGATGAAGGCGACGGCAAGATGGCCGCAGGCGGGTACTCCATCGAGGTCGTCGCGCTTGACCCGTATCCGGGCACGGTGACCCTGGCCGAGGGCGAGAGGCCCGCCTACGTCCTGACAGTCCAGGTAACCAAAGACTAATTTCCCACAACATATGAGGGGAGTGCAGCGGGCCCCCCACCCCTCTTCATCTTCCTCTCGTTGTTAATCACGGGTACATCGCCTTTAGCTTGTCCAGGGTGAAGTCCGGGGAGTTGCACAGATCGATGATCGTCCGCTCCTTGGCCTCGACCCGTGCGACCGCGGCGGGCATCTCAGAGGCAAGCTCTTTCGGAATCTCTGTCACGCCGTGCTGGTCCCCAAGGACGAGGTCGCCCGGGTCCACGGTAAGCCCACCGACGGTGATCGGCACGTTGACGTTGACGATGTGTATGTTGGCGTGGGACACCAGAACGGCGGCGGCGAAGGCGTTGAACCCCTTGTCATGCATCTCGTCTAGGTCGCGGACACCCCCATCTGTGACGGTGCCGACGCATCCCAAGCGTGTGTGGATGTTGGCTTGCACCTCGCCCCAGAATGAGCCGACAGGGGTCGGAGAGTCAAGGTCGTGCATGACGATTACCCTGGGCGCAGGTATCTTTAGAATCTCGTCGAACCACTCAGCCCGTGACACGTTGACGCGGGATGTCCCGGGCTTTTCCGCAGATATGACGGCGGTCACGGCGTAGCCAATCATGCCCCCCATGTCCGGGAAAATGCTCCCTATCTCGGGTGACATGAAGCCCTCTTGGCGTGGCCGGACATTGAAGGTCTCAATGGCGTTGGCGACGGCCGGTGTTGGGATGTTCCTAAGGGCTTCGAGCTGCTTCGCGGTCAATTGCGACATCTAATTCCTCCGTCGGGTTACTCAAAATAAGACCTTGTTCGCCGCCCCGTGCACCAAGACTATCGGCGGTCGGTTGTCGATGGCTTTGGGTAGTCTGGATCGCACGGCGATCACCGGTATAGCCCGCCCGTCAATCGGATTCCTCGATAATACGGAACTCACTGGTGACCACGCATCGGCCCCCGAGGGTCGCGCCGATCGAGCAGTAGCTGTTCTCCGAGAGGTCGATGGCGTGTTCGACCCGGTTGCGGTCCAGGCCGCGGCCGCGCAGGACGTACTGCAGGTGGACCTTGGTCCACGTCCAGGGCGGGTTTGGTTCCTGTGTCCCTGTGACCTTGATATCGATGGCCGAAACGTCCTGTCGTTGTTTGCGCAGGATGCCCACCACGTCGATGCCCGAGCAGCCGGCCAGGCTGGTAAGCATCATTTCGCCAGGTTTGGACCCTTCATACTCGTTGCCGTCTTCCTCCGGCGCGTTCACCGTGAGTGTGTGCCCATAGGCATCGGTCGAGGTAAATTTCAACCCGCCTTTCCACTCGAGGTCAACCGTGGAACTGCTGCCTGCCATGTCCGTAACCCCCATTCCAGAGCTCAGTGCGCCGCCACCTGGAGCGCTTGGCGATATTAAGACTATCACCTGTAATGTGACGCCGCTAGCACGTCTGCCGCCCTTGACGCTGACAACCGGTTAACTATAATCACGGTACGAAAAATCCCCGGGCCGCGTCGGGACCCGGATGGGTCCAAGAGCAGCGTGCAACGCTTGAAAGGAGACAGACATGGCTGACAAGAATGTAGGGTTCATAGGGCTGGGAATCATGGGCCGACCCATGGCCAAGAACCTGTTGAAGGCAGGGTACGCCGTTACCGTGTTTGACGTCGTAGGCTCCGCGGTGGAGGAGCTTGTCACAGAGGGAGCTCAGTCGGTGTCTTCGTCCAGAGAAGTGGCCGAGGCCACCCCGGTGATAATCACCATGGTGCCCGACTCTGCCGACTCCGAGGCGGCGATCATGGGGCCCGGTGGCGTCCTGGAAGGTGCGTCGGCCGGTGACACAGTAGTCGATATGAGTTCTATCGCTCCCAGCAGCTCCAAGAAGATCGCGGCGGCATGCGAGAAGCAGGGGGTCAACTTCCTCGACGCCCCTGTATCTGGCGGCGAGCCGAAGGCTATCGATGGCACGCTGGCCATCATGGTGGGCGGCAAGCAGGACATCTTCGACAGTCAATCAGATATGTTCGATGTCCTCGGCGGCAGCATCGTGCTGTGTGGGGACTACGGCGCCGGCAATACCACGAAGCTGGCCAACCAGATAATCGTCGCGGCAAACATCGAGGCTGTGGCCGAGGCCCTGGTGCTTGCCAAGAAGGCAGGGCTCGACCCCAACACCGTCTATCAGGCCATCAGAGGCGGGCTCGCCGGGAGCACGGTCATGGATGCCAAGGCGCCGATGATGATAGAGGGCAACTTCGCACCAGGCTTCCGCATCCGTCTACACCAGAAGGATCTTCATAACGCCATCCTAACGGGCAAGGAGCTTGGCGTGCCACTGCCGGTGACGTCTGCGATACAGCAGATGCTCGGCTCACTCATGAACGCGGGGAAGGCCGATGCTGACCACGCAGCCATCGCCCATTTCATCGAGGACATGGCCGGGGTTACTATCAGCGGCAGGTAGGTAGGCGCCCCGGTAGCTCAGGGCCGTGGAAGATATGCCTTGACCGAGATCATCGATCGATGGGTGACGCCCGGACCGCAGCCCAACGGGCTGCAGGCGACACCCACAGGGCTATGGCTGATCGATCAGTGCGACAACCATCTGTATAAGCTGGACTACGCCGACGGGTCCGTCATAGAGCGCCTGCAGACCGACACAGACCGACCCAGCGGCGTCACCGAGGGAGACGGAAATGTGTGGGTCGCCTCGACGTACAGCTCCCGCCTGCACAAGCTCGACGCCGACGGCGCAACCCTGGCGCACTATGACACTCCCGGCAAGGGAGTCGTTGGGTTCGGCAATCGGGACGCATCTGACGTCACAGGTGCCCACGGCATGGAGTGGGTTGACGACGACAACATGTGGATAGCGGTGCCGCCTGCGCGAAAGCTATACCTGATCGATCCCTCGACCACGGAGGTCCGGCGCTCGATTCCGACACCGGGCGACCGGCCCCACGGCATTTTCCTCGATGGCGATGACCTTTGGTGCGCCGACACCCAGATGGCGAAGGTGCACCGTCTGGACCCGGGGACAGGCGAAGTGCGTCAGGAGATCGATGTGCCGGAGCCCGAGGTCCACGGCATGACGCTTCACGATGGCGACATCTGGTTCTGCTGTGCCGAGACCCGTCGCGTATGCGCAATAGCTCTCCACGCCTGAAGATCGTATCATGGCCGTTGCGGTGGGCATCAAAAAGGTAGCGCGAGGCCCTGGAGGGAAAATTTCTTGGCTACAGACCACGGCGACCATGTCTCCATCGAGCCCAAGCACATTGCGAGATACCAGCACCTGCCCCATAAACACATACAGTGCCTGCTGGCGCCCGCAAAAGAGTTGCTGCACGATACCAACGACGTCATCGTTTCCGCAGGGGAGCCTAGGATGGCGTATATGTGCTGATGGAGGGTAACGCCTGAATCGTCTATGTTACTGGCGCCGCAACTGCCGTTGTAGGTCTCATGCGAACAGGGGAGCTGTTCGGGCTGGCCCCGGCCCTCGACGGTGCGCCTTACAAGGCTCAGCTCGAGGCCATGACCCCGACCAGGACATTGTTTGTCTCTCGACCGGACTTCATCCAGGAGATGGAGACCCACCTCGAAGTAGCGACTGAGCTTCTGCTCCAGCTCGCTGGCTTTGTCCGCAATGTCGAGGACTGGCTCCAGGACAGGATCTAGACCCGCAGAATCTAGCCCCCCTCCACACCTTGACAAGGCAGACCAGGCCCTTGACAATTCGTACGCTTGTTCTTATTTGAGGGGAGCAATGCGTGCACGGGAAGTGTCCGCAGCGCTGTGGGATCAATATGGCCTGGACCTGCCCGTGGACCTGAAGGGGCTTGCCGAAGCCCTCGGCATCGAGGTTGTTTCCTTCCCCTTCAACGGCAGGATACGCGAGATCATCATTGGGCGGACAATCGGCGTGCGGCGAGGCGTGTCGCGGCGGTGGTTTCGATGGTACGTCGCCCACGCTATCGGCCACCACCAGATGCACGTCGGGACCAGCTTTTACTTGCAGGGCTGGCAGTGGGTCGCGCAGGTAAAGGCGGAGCGTCAGACAGAGGACTTCGTGACGTGCCTCCTCTCCGGCCCGGACGGATTACACAGCACGGTTGCGGAAATGGCTATCCCCGAGGAGAAGTTGCTGGTAGTGAAAAGGGCGCTCCAAGATTCGTAGTGCGCCCGTCTCCACACCCCTGTGATGGGACGAGCTGGAAGATGTGTATCCGACCCAGTTCACCATCGAGTCCGTGCCGGACCGTATGGAAAAGCTGGGCGACCTTTGGGCAGGCATTTTGGACGTGAAGCACGATCTGGGCCGGCTGCTGGGGACCGAGAGCTAGTTCTGGGCGTGGCCCAGCATCCACTCCAGGGTGATGGTGTTGAACTCGTCGGGGTGCTCGACGTTGTGCAGGTGTCCTCCCCCGGCGAACTCCACCAGCCGCGCACCGGGTATCGCCTCGGCTACTGCGCGACCGTACATCGGTGGGATGGCGGTGTCGAAGCTGCCGACAGTCACCAGGGTTGGGGCGGTGATAGCCCCGAGCCGGTCCAGTGAATCGTGCCCAAGGTTGGCCCGGTACTGCTGCACCAGAACCTCAGGCGAGGGCGCAGCCCTCAGGATTGACTCGATGCGGCGCTCGACCTTCTCGGGCGAGCGGTCCATGTACTCCGGGGTCAGGAACCACAACACGTTGATATTGTAAAAATCCCTGAGCTCCATCTTCTCGATGAGGGCAATCTGGGCCCTGAACTTTCGTGCGGCATATCCGTCGCCCCGGCCCCAAGTGCCGTGAAGCTGCAGCGTCTCGACTAGCTCCGGTCGGGCCAGTGTCATCTCCTGGGCAATGCATGAGCCGAGGGACAGGCCGGAGATGTGTACGCTAGCAATCCCCAGACCATCCAGGAGACCGGCTGCGTCCTCGGCCATGGCCTTCACCGACAGGTCACCAGGAGGGGCCGTTGACTTGCCCGCCCCTCGGTTGTCGAAGAGGATGCATTCGAAGTGGGGTGAGTAGGCCCTGATCTGGCGCTGCCAGGCTGTGTGGTCGAGGCCAGTGCCCATAATCAGCAGCAGCGGCGGACCCGCTCCAACGCGCTTGTAGTACAACTCAGCCCCTGAGGGCACAGTCACATGTGGCATCGGGTTCCCTTCAAGCGTCGGTCACGCCGTTGCGACTGATAGCGTCTGCGTACCATTGCCCGGATCTCTTGACCGTTCGCTTCTGTGTTGTGTAGTCCACGTTGGTTATGCCAAAGCGTACATCATACCCGTATGCCCACTCGAAGTTGTCCATGAGCGTCCACAGGAAATAGCCCTGGAGATTGGCGCCGTCGGAGATGGCGCGGTGTGCTGCGGCGAGATGGGCGCGGATGTAGTCGAGTCGGGCATCGTCCGCCACCACACCGTCTGAGTCCGGGTAGTCGTCGAAGGCCGCGCCGTTTTCAGTGATGAACATCTTAGGATTGCCGTACTCGGTCTGCACGGACCGCAGCGCATCGTAGAGCCCTTCAGGGCTGATCTGCCAGCCGAGGTCCGTGTGTGGGGCCGGCTGGCGCACCACTTCGGAGTGGAGTGCGCCCTGTCCCGCCTTATGGGCGACAACTTGTGGGAAGTAGTAGTTCACGCCCAGGAAGTCGATGGGCGTGCTAATCTCGTCCAGGTCGCCGGGGCCAATATTCGGCCAGGCTTCGCCGAACCAGTCCAGGGCCTCGGCTGGATACTCGCCTTTGAATATCGGGTCCATGAATAGGCGATTGTAGTAGGCGTCGGTCCGAATTGCGCAGGCGCGGTCCTCTTCAGAGTTGGTGGCGGCGTGCTGGGGATGCAGGTTCAGTGCGATGCCGATCTCGCCGTCTGCACCTGACGCCCTGAAGGCTCGCACCGCCCGTCCGTGGGCGACGAGTTGGTTGTGGGCCACCCTGAGGGCCGCCCAAATGTCGCGCATCCCTGGGGCGTGCTGGCCGAATACGTGCCCCCGGTCCATGACTACGCTGGGCTCGTTGAGTGTGATCCAGTTGTTGACCCTGTCGCTGAGGCGCGTGAACATGATGGATGCATATTCGGTGAACCAATCCGCCATCGCGGGATTGGTCCAGCCACCCATATCCTGCAGATCGCTGGGCAGGTCCCAGTGGTACAGCGTGACGTATGGGGTAATTCCGGCTTCGAGGAGGGCTTCGACGAGGCGGTCGTAGAAGTCGAGACCCGCCTCGTTGATGCGTCCCCTGCCCTCAGGCAGCACCCGCGTCCATGCGGTGGACATACGATAGCCCTGGATGCCAAGGCTCTTCATCAGCGCGATGTCCTCCGGGTACCGGCGATAGTGTTCGCAGGCCAGATCCCCGTTGTGCCCACCGCGGATGTTGCCGGGTGTGTGGGAGAAGCGGTGCCAGATAGACGGGCCCGCGCCGTCCGCCAATGGGTATCCCTCGATTTGGTAGGACGCGGTGGCGGTCCCCCACACGAAGTTTTTTGGAAATGTGAGTAGTGTCATTTGGCTTTACCAGGGTAGCCCGACGGCGGTTGTCAGGAACTCGGTGAAGGGGCCTGTGGTGCGGCAGCCCTCGGTGAACACATCAATAAAGTCGGGGGCGCACGCCTCGTCCTCGGTATAAGAGGTCGAGGCGATGTGGCTCTTGCGTTTCAGGTGCTCGATGAGGGGGTGGTCCGGGTCATAGCCCTTGGGCGCCCTTTTCAAAGAGTCGCCTCCGACCTCAAACTGCGCGCTGAAGCCCTTGTCGGCCAGGAGGCGCTCCCACTTCACCGGGTTCGCGACCATCGCCCCGCGTATCTTTCCCAGTGTCTCCGAGTCCGGCTGCCAGATACCGACCCCCGCGAAGGAACCCCCAGGTTCCAGGTGCATGTAGAAGCCGGGGCCATGGACCTCCTTGCCGACCTCGTGGCGAAAGTGGACACCGACGTTGGTCTTGTACGGGCTCTTGTCCTTGGAGAACCGGATGTCACGGTTGATGCGGAACATCGAGCCTCCGACAGGCCGCGGGTCGGCGACATAGTGCGGGCTGATGGTGTGGAGCCGCTCTGCAAAGTCCGACACGAAGGCCAGCATCGGGTCGCGCACGTCCGCGATGTACCGATCGCGATTCGCCTTGAACCATTCGCGGTCGTTGTTGATACCCAGCTCGGCCAGGAACTCAAAGAGGGAGCGGGTGAAGTGTGCAGTCTTGGTCAAAATAAGAACCTCGTGGATAGTGTGCCCACCGAGGTTATGACAGCGCCGGGCACCCCGTCAACGGCTGGCTATAAACACGAGATTCGCCGGCACACCGGGCGATGGTAAGATCGATGTGAAGCCACTCAAAGTGACGACCAGCGACGGCCGGACGCGGCAAGTTGAGGCGCTCGCAAGGAGAAGCAAATGGCCACCAAACGGATGCCGGTAATATTTTTGGCGCACGGCGCCCCGTACTTCACGGACGATGACGGGGAGATGGTGGGCGCGGACGCCCTGTTCTCGGCGGCTCACGAGGTCGCGGGTCCAGTTACCGGCGAGGCAGGGTCGGTCGTGCAGACGTCCCTCCTCGGCCTAACAAGTCTCTTCTCGGAACTACATGAGTGGGCGAACGCGATGCCGCGTCCGAAGTCGGTGCTGATGCTGTCCGCTCACTGGGAGGCTAGACCGTTGACAATAGGGGCGACCAGGACGGTCCCACTGATCTACGATTTCTACGGCTTCCCAGAGCCCTTTTACCAAGTCGAGTATGCCGCCCCCGGCGCTCCTGATCTGGCGCAGCGGGTCAAGGAGCTCATAGGCTCCTCCCAGCCGTTGGCCGAAGAGCAGGATCGCGGGCTCGACCACGGCGCCTATGTACCGATGGCGGCGATGTACCCCGAAGCCGACGTGCCGGTACTCCAGGTGTCGCTGCCGACGATGGACGCACCTACCCTGTTCGAGCTTGGACGCACACTAGCATCGTTGCGGGAGGAGGGAGTCCTGATTGTGGGCAGCGGGTTTATCACCCACAACCTGCGGGCCGCCGATCCTCGCCCGAACGCACCGACACCGTCCTGGGCCTCGGAGTTCGACAGCTGGTCCGCCGAGGTAATGATTCGCCAGGACGCCGACTTGCTCGTCAACTACCGCGAGCGAGCGCCGGGAGTCCAGTACGCCCTGCCTACCCACGAGCATTTCGTCCCCGCCGTCGTCGCTCTGGGTGCCGCGATCGACCAGCCTGGCGACACAGCATTCCCCATCGAGGGTTTTGTCATGGGCTCGTTAGCGAAGCGGTCAGTGCAGTTTGGATGACGCGAATCTAGCTTAGGATTTTGTGAAGAGATCTGCTTAAATTCGATTGCAAAATGAGTATTTCAGTTGCCGCCGCCGCTGCCCTGGTTCACTTGGCGGGCTAGTTGACCTGGGTCGAAAGAAACCTGGCCAGCTCGTCGCGTTCGAAGGTGGGCAGAGGAACGGTGCCCTCCGGCGAACGCAGCCGCAGGCCATCGTTCTCCGGCGTGACCCAGCCGATCTTGTAGGCGTCGATCCCCTTGCGAGCCAGAGCCTCGATCAGTGTCGGCGCGTCCTCGGGGGCCGTCGCTGCCAGCAAGGCGCCGGAGGCGATCAGCCCGAGCGGTGCAAGCCCCAGCGCGGAGCAAAAAACCTCGCACTCGGGCAGTATGGGCACAGCCCCGGCGTCCACGAGGCCTCCGGTTCCGGAGGCGGCAGCCATCTCGGCGATCGCCGTCGACAGGCCACCCTCCGTCGGATCGTGCATGGCGTGGACATCGATCGTGTCGCAGGCGATCGCCGCTTCTTGGGCGACGCTGATGCCGGGCGAGAAGAGCATCTCCCGTGCACGCTCGATCATGTCGTGTTCGACGCCCGCATCCCGCAGGGCATCGGCCGCTTCGCGAGCCAGCAATGACGTGCCTTCGATGGCGATGCCCTTCGTCAGGATGAGGGCGTCGCCGGGCTTCGCGCCAGAGCTGAGCACCACGCGGTCCTTCGCCACCTCGCCAAGCATAGCGCCGACGGCTATGGGACGCGGCAGGTCGTAGGTGATCTCCGTATGGCCACCGATCAGGGCGATACCCTGGGAGTCGCAGGCCTCCGACAGCTGTGCGAAGGCATCCTCGATGGCCTTACGGGTGGTGCCCTCGGGAAAGAGCATGGTTGCCATCAGCCACCTTGGCGTGGCGCCCATGACCGCCAGGTCGTTGGCATTGACCTGGACGACGTACCACCCGATCAGGTCCGTGGCGAAGGTAATGGGATCGGTCTTGGCCACCAGGTAGCGGTCGCCGAAGTCGATGAGGGCCGCATCCTCGCCGGGAGCCGGTCCCAGAACGACGCGTGGATCGGTGATTTCGAGGCTGCCCAACAGATTAGAGAGCATGTCGAGAGGGAGCTTGCCAGCCTGCATCGAAGCCTCCCTGATATCTTGCCGCGGAGCCAGATCAACGACGGTCCATCTCTTCCTCAGCGGACCCAATGCTATCATGGCATACATGCTCAAGACGGTGTTCTTCGATATGTACGGCACCATTGCAGGGTTCGAGCCGTCTCGTTTCAAGGTGCAGTCGGAGGCGTGCGTGCCTTATGGCATCGTCCTCTCGCACGAGGGCATTCTCAAAGGATACAAAGCCGCTGACGCATATATGGCGCGAGAGAACGCTATTCTCCCGCTGGGTCGACGCGCCACCAGAGCGCGAGACGAGTTCTTCGGCGAGTACGAACGGCTTGTGATCCAGGGCAGTGGCGTCGAGGTCTCTCCGGATCGCGCGCTTGAAATCTGGCGTGTCGTGCAGGCCATCCCTCATACCCTCGCGCCCTTCGACGATGTCGTGCCGGCGATGGAGCAACTTCGGGAACGTGGCCTGACGGTCGGGCTCATTACGAACATGGACGGCAAGGGCTCTGACATAGTTGATGATCTTGGTCTGTCAGACCAGATTGACCTGGCAGTCACATCAGGGGAGGCGGGTGCCGCCAAGCCGTCTGCCGCGATCTTCCTCGCCGCCCTCGCGAGAGCCGGGTCTGAACCTGACGAAGCGATTCACGTCGGCGATCAGCCGTCCTCTGATATTGAAGGCGCACAGGGTGTTGGCATGGGGGCCATATTGCTAGACCGGGACCGCAACCACCCCGGATATACCGCCTGCCCTCGCATCGAGAGCCTGGTGGACCTTGCAGCCCTCCTAGACGAGCTTTCAGAAGAATGATGGCGCCGCGGACTCGGGGCGCGGCAGCTGTATTGGCAGCCTTGCTTATGGCAGCGTGTTCCTCGCCTCCGGACAGGCAGAGTCCCTTGCAGGAGCCGACCGCACAGGCATCGATTGGGGAGACGGCGACACCTCTGCCGACCGTGGAGAGCCTGTCGGCCGCATTAGGTGCGATCACGGACACCCTGAGAGAAGCCGTGTTGACCGCGCCACCTGATTGGCCCACGCGGAAGGACTTCGAGCTGGCAATCAGCGGCCACATCGGTCCCAGCGTCGCCGATCAGGTCGACATATTCCTGCGATATCAGCAATATGCCTCGGTGTATGTAGCATCGGCGTGTGTGGACGAGGACAGTCCAACCGCTACGGGTTTCTACAGCTTCGTTGGC
>CAJWER010000036.1 GCA_913030785.1 uncultured Chloroflexota bacterium
AGGTCATCGCCAGGGCCTTCGGCGGTCGTAACTTCAAGCTGAAGTTCGGGCATCGCGGCGGCAATCATCCTGTTCAGGACGTCTCCACGGGGCGTGTCTACATCACGGCGCAAAACCATGGCTACGCTGTGGAACCAGAGAGCCTGCCGCCCGAGTTAGAGGTGAGCCACGTGAACCTGAACGACGGCACGGTGGAGGGCCTTCGCCACCGCTCAGAGCCAATAATGAGCATTCAGTACCATTCGGAGGCGTCGCCCGGTCCCCTGGACAACGAATACCTCTTCACTGAATTCCTAGATCTCGTTGACGGAGCCAAGGCTTGATTCTGGTTTTGTACCTGCTGCGAGAACATTGGACGCTCCGAGAATATGGGTCCTGTCTGTACGAGATCGTGTCTGGGATGGCATGTTCGCGCTCCAACCGAACTTATCCCTCTCCCCAAATGTTTCACTGAGGGCTTCGTAGTCATGTCAGAGGTGGGCTCGAAATAAATAATTCTTCGTTCGTCCGATATTTAGTCTGTGGCCCTAGTTCCCAGTGGTGGCTCCCGTTCGCTGTGCAATACTTGCGAGGGATAAATTGGCGAGTTATTGATCCTTCAACGTTTTCGTACGAGACCTCCTATGGTTTTGATCCTTCCGCCGATCGAAACTACAAGGAGATTCGCGAATTCAATCGTGCGCTGAATAGTGCTTCCGCAGTCGTTGAATTCCATGGGGAACCGATTGACGACTCGGTTTTCGATCAGGGAAGGGATCGTATGATTCTGATTGACGATCTCCTTGCATTCATGTCCGCCTATTCCGGCCTCTATTGCCAATACCTGTGGAAGGAGCGTAGAGACGGGATGACTGGGTTTCCCCATCTCACTCCCTGCAGTTGAATAATCGGAGCCGGGTGGACGAGTGGGCTGCCGGACATGCCGAAGCTCTGACTCATTTCGGAGAGGCGCGACTAACGATTCCGAATGCGGACCGAAAACAGTTTGAACTAGCGATTCGCTGGTTCTTTAGCGCCCAGAGGGAGTTCGAGATCGGCCGGCCATTGGTTGAGGCAGCCTTGAGCTGGGTATGTTTGGAGTCTCAGGCCAAATACCTGAATATCAAGGGAAAGAAACTCGATACGGTACGGACTCTTCTCCAACAGCAGGGTTTCCCAAAGATTCCTCGTCTGAAGGACCTATGCGCACTACGCAACGACGCTTTCCGCGAGGGCACGCTCTCCAAACTCAGGGAGACGGACGCCCAACTGGCTCGAACCGCAGGGAGGAACCTGGTCCGGGCAGAAATACTACATATGATCGGCACGGCTCAGTCAGACTTCCGCTCAGAGTTCGTAGCAGCCTATGCATAAACAACCCCAAAAAGTCCTGGTGATCGGCTCCGGGCCTATCGTCATCGGGCAGGCCGCCGAGTTCGACTACGCCGGGACGCAGGCGTGCAAGGCCCTTCGAGAGGAGGGTGTCACGACGGTGCTGGTCAACTCGAACCCCGCGACTATCATGACCGACGAGGGGGTCGCCGATGTCGTGTACATCGAGCCTCTGACAGTTGAGGCGATCGAGCGGATAATCAAGGCGGAGCGGCCAGATGGCCTTCTGCCGACCCTGGGCGGCCAGACGGGGCTGAACCTGGCGGTCGAGCTGGCGGATGCCGGCGTACTCAAACGTCACGGTGTGCGGCTACTGGGCACAGGCTTGAAGGCTATCCGAAGCGCCGAGGACCGCGACCTGTTCCGGCAACTCCTTCTCGACATCGGTGAGCCGGTGCCGCCCAGCGCCACAGTCAGCAACCTGGACGAGGCAGTCACAAAGGCGGAGATGATTGGCTTCCCGCTGGTGGTCAGGCCCGCATATACCCTTGGGGGCACCGGCGGAGGGTTTGCACACAATCAGGAAGAGCTCAAGCAGGTCGTCGCCGGGGGCCTTGCCGCCAGCCCGATAAGCCAGGTGCTATTAGAGAGGTCCCTCGTTGGTTGGAAGGAGCTTGAGTACGAGGTCATGCGGGACGGCGCTGACAACTGCATCACCATCTGCAACATGGAGAACATCGACCCGATGGGGGTGCATACCGGCGACAGCATCGTCGTCGCGCCCTCCCAGACCCTCTCCGATAAGGAGTACCAGATGCTCAGGTCGGCGAGCCTTAACATCATCCGGGCCCTCAAAATTGAGGGCGGGTGCAATGTTCAGTTCGCTCTTGCACCAGGGGACCTGGTGGGAGCCACGCTGCCAGGGGGCACGGTCGACGTCAACCAGTATTTCGTAATCGAGGTCAACCCCAGGGTGAGCCGCAGTTCGGCTCTGGCCAGCAAGGCCACCGGGTATCCAATTGCGCGGGTTGCGGCAAAGATCGCGGTGGGCAAGCGGCTCGATGAGATTCCTAACGCGGTCACTCAACAGACCCTTGCCGCCTTCGAGCCGGCCCTCGACTACTGTGTCGTGAAGATCCCCCGGTGGCCTTTTGACAAATTCCCTCACGGCGACCGCCGCGTGGGAACCCAGATGAAGGCAACGGGCGAGGTCATGGCGATCGATCGCTCATTCGAGGCTGCGTTCCAAAAGGCGGTGCGCTCACTAGAGATCACCAGCCGTTCGCTATTGTGGGAAGACCCCGAGTGGGCAGGTGACGCTGCGGGCTTGCTGGAGCGTCTGCCGCTCTACCCTAACGACGAACGGTTGTGGGGGCTGCTAACCGCCCTGAGGCGAGGGGTAAGCCCCGAGGAACTCTCTCGCATTACGGGGATCGACCCCTGGTTTACCCGGGCGTTCGAGAATTTGGCGGCCATGGAGGCGCGTCTCCTTTCAGATATCCTGGATCAGGATCTGATGTGGGAGGCCAAGCGGCTCGGCTTCTCGGACGCCAATATCGCGGTGCTGTCGGACCGATCCGTGGAGGAGACCCGGAAGCTCAGGGAATCCTGGGACCTACGACCGGTGTACAAGATGGTCGACACCTGCGCTGCCGAGTTTGAGGCCCGGACACCATATTTCTACAGCACCTACGAGCAGGAGAACGAGGCCGAACCACTGGCCGGAGAGAAGGCGATCGTGATCGGCTCCGGGCCGATCCGCATCGGCCAGGGCATCGAGTTCGACTATTGCTCGGTGCATGCCGCGTGGGCCCTGCAGCAACAGGGGGTCAAGAGCGTCCTCGTCAACTCGAACCCTGAGACCGTGTCCACGGACTTCGACACCAGCGACAGGCTGTACTTCGAACCGCTGGACGAGGAGAGCATCCGCGACATCATCTACAACGAAACGCCAAAGGACACGGATGATCCCCAACCCCCCGCGAGCGTGGTCCAGTTCGGGGGACAGACGGCGATCAACCTGTCCCAGACCCTCGACCGGGCGGGGCTGCCGATTATGGGATCGAGCGCCGAGTCTATCGACACCGCCTCGGACCGGCACCTGTTCGAGGAGTTCCTGGCAGGCATAGGCATTCCGAACCCGCCAGGCGCGGCCGTCGCAGACCTCCAGCAGGCGCGCTCGGTGGCCCGAACGATCGGCTATCCGATACTGGTGAGGCCCAGCTACGTTCTTGGCGGTCGGGCAATGGATATCGTGCAGTCTGACGGCGAGTTGGAACGCTTCATGGAGGAGGCGCTCTTGGCGGGCGAGGGCAGGCGCGTGCTCATCGACAAGTACTTTGAGGGGCGCGAGGTGGAGATAGACGCGGTTTGCGACGGGGAGTCGGTCCTGATCCCCGGCATTATGGAGCACGTCGAGCGGGCCGGGGTCCACTCTGGCGACTCGATGGCCATCTATCCTGGTCTGACGCTGACCGAGGAGGAGATCGCCACCATTGTCGACTACACGACACGGATCGGCCTGGCGTTGCAGGTCAAAGGGCTGATGAATATCCAGTACGTCGCTCTGGGCGGACCAGCATACCGCAGCCCTGACACCGACAATGGGGGGGCCGAGTCCGAGATATACGTAATCGAGGTCAACCCGCGTTCGAGCCGGACCATCCCGTTCATCTCGAAGGTGACCGGGGTGCCGATGGTGAAGCTTGCCGTCAATGCCATGCGCGGCAAGTCCCTCGCGCAGCAGGGATACGAAGGCGGGCTGTGGAAACGACAGGACCTTGTGGCCGTCAAGGCGCCGGTCTTTTCGATGTCGAAGCTGGCTGGCGTGGACACCTACCTCGGCCCTGAGATGAAGTCCACGGGCGAGGTTCTGGGGATCGACTATGAGTTCCGCCCGGCTCTGGCGAAGGCGCTGATGGCGGCAGGTCTTATGCTGCCCCCACGCGGCTCGATCCTCCTGAGCATATCTCCACAGACCAAGACTGACGCCGTGCCTATGATCCGTGGACTCGCTGAGGCGGGCTACCACATCTACGCGACGCCTGGCACGGCTGAGATGGTCCGGGAGCTGGGAATTGACGTGGAGGAAGTATCGAAGATCCTGGGGGACGAACACCCTCACGTCCTCGACATCATCACCAGCGGCAAGGTCGATGCTGTGATCAATACCGTGACCCGCGACCGCAAGGTGCTGCAAGACGGGTTCAAGATCAGGCGCGCCGCCGTTGAGCAGCGCATCCCTTGCTTCACGTCTCTGGACACGGCACGCGCCGCCGTCGAGAGCCTTTCAGGGGACGCGGCATCCTACAGCATCAGGCCGCTGCCCGCCTACCGGGCAGGTCGCGAGGGCTCTGTATAGCCCTGGCGGGCCTACCGTATTGTGCCCAGCGGTTCCGCAGTGCGGCCGCCAGTACCGCCATCCAATCCCAGTGCTCCGCACGGTCGAACAGAGGGCTTACAGTCGCGCTTATCACGATCCCAAGACCCGCCACAACGACGCTGACAGCGACCGCCCAGGGCCAGCTCCTCTTTGCAAGAACCTGCTTCCCGGCTGCCGAGTTGCCTTTTTTCTCACTGGCCTCTTCCAAATCATGTTCCCTCTCGCCAAACGGGGCCGATCCCGGGGACTTGCCCTCGCTGATTTCGATGCGTCCGGATCCGCGAAATGCCATTACCCAAAGACATTTCGAGATCGGCCAGAAATCCAGGTCTGAATTGGTGCCTCCACATGTATTAGATTTATTCGGGATTTCACATAGCCTCGATGCTTGATTATGCACTAATTTTTGCCACAGCTCGACCCCTCGGGGCCGATGTACAGGCGTGCATGGCCCATCAGGGCATGCACCTGGCGGGTTTTTCGGGGGGCTTCCCCGCGCGCCGTCTACACAGGCGTTCCGTCATGCGAGCCAGTCTATCAAGGCGCTCATGGGAAGCAGAAACCTACCGGAAATTGCACCCAAAATTGCCCGTTTTTGGGGTTGCGCACCACCCAATGGGGCGTGATAGAATCCAGCGTAACTCGCCCAAGAAACCGATGAGACCGCCAAGCCCCCAGCGCCTATGCCATGGGATGCACGGTCGCGGCAGGGCACGTTGAGGCCTCTATTTGTTTACTCAGAATGCATCTTCCCTATGGAAAGCTGTGCTCGGAGATCTGCAACTCCGCGTCACGCGGCCGAGCTATGAGACGTGGCTGAAGGACACCGTCGGTGTTTCCAGCTCCTCTGGGAAATTTGTCGTTGGCGCGCCCAACGCATTTGTGGCCGAGATGCTCGATCAGCGCATGTACTCCCTCATCTGCGGCGCGGTTGAGCGGGTTGTGGAGGGCGAGGTCGACGTGCGGTTCGAAGTGATCAGCCCAGAAGCCGGGCGGGCGCTTGTGCGGACTGCACCTTTGAATGGGAATGAACCCCCGCCCGCGCCTCCACCAGAAGGCGCTACGCAGCTCAACCCAAAATATACGTTTGAGAACTTCATTGTGGGCGGCTCCAACGAGTTGGGCCACGCTGCAGCTCTGGCGGTCTCCGAGAGGCCAGGGGTCGGGTACAACCCGTTGTTCATCTACTCCGGGGTCGGCCTGGGCAAAACACACCTGTTGCATGCGATCGGCCATCGCGTGATGGCCGCTGGTCTCTCGGTCATCTACGCAACGACCGAGGAGTTCACGAACGAGTTCATCAAGGCGATCCGGGGCGGCCAGGCTGAGGAGTTCCGGGACCGCTACCGCGGTGCCGACATCCTGCTACTCGACGACATCCAGTTCATCATCGGCAAGGAGCAGACCCAGGAAGGCTTCTTCCACACGTTCAACTCCCTGCACATGGCGGGCAAGCAGATCGTCATCTCAAGCGACCGGCCTGCGAACTCGCTCACACTCTTGGAAGACCGTATCAGTTCCAGACTGGCCGGTGGCCTGGTAGTCGATATACAGTCCCCAGACGTAGAGACCCGCCTGTCTATCTTGAGTGCCAAGGCGGAGCAGCTCGGGCAGCCGTTCCCCTCTGAGGTCTTGAAGTTCTTGTCAGAGCGCGTACATTCGAACATTCGCGAACTCGAAGGCTGCCTCAACCGGCTCGCGGCGTTTGCCGATTTGGCGTCTAGTGCAATCACGCTGGACCTGGTGAAGCGCGCCATTGCTGATATCATCCGGCCCTCAAGCGCCCGACGCATCTCCCAGGACGCGGTGATAGACGCCGTCTGCTCCTATTTCGGCATAGATCATGACACCATGATGGGCCGGCGTCGGGACAAGCACACGGCCATGGCGCGCCAGATCACCATGTACCTGCTGCGCGAGGAGGGGAACATGCAGGTCACCGCCATAGGCCGCTTCCTCGGGGGCAGGGACCACTCCACCGTGCTCCACGCCTGCGCAAAGATTTCCAACCAACTCAATATGGATTCTCACCTGCGCCGCGACGTCCTTAATATCCGAGAGTCGCTCTAAACCCACCAGGTATTAGCACCTAGATCCCTTCACATACCCGCACCGGTTTCCTGTGGATAACTCCACCGCGGGCGTGGATAAGATGTCGTTTGTGTGGGTAAGTGGTCCTGCCCCCCATCAACTCATTGCTTGCCGATACGCGACCACATGCTCTCCACGATATATCCACAACGGCTCGCATAGTTCCCCGCTACGGGTAGCCTCAAAATCCACTTACCCACGTTCCCAACGCCCTTAATACTGCTATTACTCTTCTTGTTATACTCAACACCTATGATTGACAGAGCATACATAAACGTGAAAAGCGGACGTGGGGGAAATGGTTTGATTAGCGGTCGGCGAGAAAAGTTCGTCCCTTACGGTGGACCAGATGGTGGTGACGGCGGTGATGGTGGGTCTGTATATATCAGCTGTGATAAAAGCACTGGGACTCTACAACGATTCAGATACAAACAGAACTACAGCGCTACTTCAGGTGGAAACGGCTCCAGGGTTAACAAACATGGGGCCAATGGCGAAGACATAGATGTGCTTGTCCCAGTTGGGACACAGATCTGGCTAGAGGACGATGAACCTATCCTGATTGCTGATCTTGCATATGACGGCAATAGGGTTATGGTAGCCAGTGGCGGCAAGGGTGGGCGTGGAAACGCTCGATTTGCTACATCCAGAAACCAGTTCCCGCTTCTTGCCGAGGAAGGCGAGGCTAGCATGGAACTGAATCTCAGACTCGATCTCAAGCTCATAGCCGACATTGGCATAGTGGGCGCCCCTAATGCCGGCAAGTCTAGTCTGCTGGCGGCTCTCACGGCGGCTCACCCAAAGATAGCTGGTTATCCGTTCACAACACTAGAACCGGTGCTGGGTGTCCTTGAGCGTGGGGCGCAAACGATAGTTATCGTCGATATCCCGGGTCTCATAGAGGGCGCGCATGAAGGGGTTGGCCTCGGCGATCAGTTCCTCAGGCACATCGAGAGGACCCGTGTTTTGGTGCATCTGATAGATGGCTCGGCCGACGATCCGGTTGCCACTTATCACGAGATCAGGGAGGAGATGGAGCAGTTCGGGCAGGGCCTGACTGAAAAGCCTCAGATCATTGCGATAAACAAGACCGATGTGGATGGTGTTGTGGAGATGAGCGAGCTTTACGAAGCCGAACTCAAGGGTGAAGGGTATTCGTTCTGCACTATCTCAGCGGCAGGGCATCTGGGACTCGACGAGCTTATCGAAAAGATGCTGCAAGCCCTGGTTGAGTCACGGGAGGAATTTGAGCCGGGAGGGGCAGAACAGATCCCTATCCTGAGTCCTGTGGAGCCGCGCCGCGAGCAACTGGTAAGCCGAGTGGGCGGTGAGTTGGTGGTCACCTTGAGTGCGGCTACGCGACTTGCGGGGATGACAGACCCTAACAACTGGGAGGCACGGATTCAACTTTATGACCAGCTACGCAGGATGGGCGTGATCAAGGCCCTAGAGGCGGCAGGTATCGAGCACGGGGACATCTTCAAAGTCGGGAAGCTCGACTGGGAGTGGGAGTAGATGAGGCTGGGGGTGTTCGGGGGGACATTCGACCCTGTGCACACAGGTCACTTGGTGGCGGCGGAGACGGCCATGGAGGCGGCAGATCTCGACTCGGTGCTGTTTGTCCCGGCGGGAGAGCCGTGGCTAAAGGACGGAGAAGAGGTCGGGGCGAAGCGAGATAGGATGCGGATGGTGGAGTTGGCGATCGAGGGCAATGACCGATTTATAGCCTCAGACATGGAGTTGCAGCGTCCGGGACCTACATACAGCGCAGACACGCTGGAGGAATTACGGGATCAGCAACCCGGCGAACAGCTGTTCCTGATAGGAGGGATGGACGCCCTCGCAGACTTCGGGCGGTGGAGTAGGCCGCAGCGGATCCTCGAGCTTGCCACCCTGGTGGGTGTCACAAGACCCGGGCATGGCGGGCTGGACCGGGCGCAACTCGATGGCATTAGGCCGGGCGCGTCCGGGCAAGTGATTGTGGCAGAAGGCCCGCTGATTGATGTGAGCGCAACCGATCTGCGCCGGCGGCTTAGGCGAGGTGTATCGGTCCGGTACCTGGTGCCCGAGGCGGTAGAACGGTACATATATGAGAACGGGTTGTATGGGACAGTGAATGGGAGTAACGATGACTGATCAAGACACCCCGGTGACTGGCGCGGCGAAGTCCATACTGGACCTGTCGCTGGCACTAGGCGCCCTCAGATTCGGTGAGTTTACTCTTTCGGGGGGCGGACAGGCCAAATACTATTTCGATGGACGCCTTGTAACCCTGGACCCGCGGGGCTCCTATCTCGTAGCCAGGGCACTTCTACCGATTATGCGAGAACGGGGCATAGGGACGGTGTCTGGGCCCGCACTTGCTGCGGTGCCGATGGTATCGGTGATCGCGATGCTGAGCCACATGGATGGTGACCCCATCAACGCCCTGGTAGTTCGTGATGAGGCAAAGGGGCACGGGGCGAAACGATTGATCGAGGGAACACTCACGGCGGGCGCCAGGGTAGCGGTGATCGACGACACCTGCAGCACAGGGGGCAGCCTGATCCATGCTATCGATGCGATGGAGGCAGCCGACTGCGAGGTGGTTGTGGTGGCATGTATTTTAGACCGGCAGACTGGCGGCAGCGACGCGATCAGGGAGCGAGGCCACGAGTTCGTCGCCTTGCTCCAGGCGGACGCCGAGGGGAACATCACACCAGGGGAAATAGCACCAGTGACAACAAATTGAAGCTGTTATTCGTTCGCCATGCAGAGACGACGGCCAACGCCGAGGGTCGCTTCCAGGGCCATGCTGACTATAGCCTTTCGGCGAGGGGCCGGGCTCAGGCGCAGCTGCTCCAGTCCCGTTTTTTACTTGAGGAATTGGCGCCGACGCACCTGTATTCCAGCCCGCTGAAACGTTGCGCCGAGACGGCGGAGATCATCGCCTCCCCATGGCCGACTGTGCAGTACTGGGAGGACCTACAGGAGCACGACGTCGGTGTGCTCTCGGGGCTCACCTGGGACGAGGCCGTTGCCCGCTACCCTCAGATTGATCGCGAGCTGGAGGAGTCGAGGCAATTCGCCGGTGTCGAGGGCGCCGAGTCGCTCCAGAATCGTCGGGAGAGAGGGCAGCGGGTCGTTGATGGCCTGCTTTCCCGGCACGCCGAGGACGACGTGGTAGTGGCCGTGAGCCACGGAGGCATCCTGCAGCACATTTTATCTGGCCTGCTGGGCGCGAATCGTGTGTGGGGTCTCAGCATCAGGAACACGGCGGTGTTTGAATTCGATTTGGACGTAGATCGGTGGTCGATGGATGGCGAGGCGAGGCTGACCACCGCGCAAAACAAGATCGTGCGGTTCAACGACGCGGCTCACCTGGACTAGCTATTCGACCAGCCCGCCTCCATACGGGGCGCCCAGCAGAGGCAGCGCGAAATATTCGATGGCTACGGCCAGGCCGTCTTCATCCACTGATGGAGCCACGAAGTGCGCCATGGCCTTGAGCTCCTCTGGGGCGTCCGCCATCGCGATTCGATGCTCGCTGGCCTGGAAAAGCGGCACGTCGTTGTAGCTGTCCCCCGCGGCGATTGTCTGAGCGACGTTGGCCCCTGTCCTCTCTTGCACCCATCTCGCGGCTGTGCCCTTGTTGACGCCTGCGTGGGTGAAGTCGACCGCCCAAAGCCCGTTGTAGGGCAGGTAGGCCTTCACCACCTCTAGATCGGCGTTGCTGGCGAATTCGTCGACCAGCCGGTCGGCGCCGTCCTCGGGCAAGTCGAGAGCGGAGATGCGCACCAGACCTTCAACCCAGCGGCCTGAGGATGGCCGGAGGGTGCCACCGGGGTGGGTCGCAATGTAGTCTGTCCCCAGGCCCTGCAGGCGTTCCAGGACCGCGGAGGATGGGCCATCTCCCAGGGGCCAGATGAACAGCGGGCTGCCGGTGGCGGGGTCGAGTATCAGCGCCCCGTTGTCGCAAATCTGTGGGGCCGTTAGCCCGAGCTCGCTCGCGAAGCGGCGGACGTCCTGTATCTCACGGCCCGTGGCGATGCTCACCATGAGCTTCCCAGATGCCCACCGGACTGCGTCCGCGACACGTGGCGAAATGCGTCCGTCCCTGCCGAGCAAGGTTCCATCGAGGTCAAGCAAAAGAAGTCTGTATCCGGACACCGTCCAGCCCTCGCACTATGGGATATAATCCGTGGACGAACGCATAGACCGGGAGGGAGCGAATGTCCGACTACATAGCCTACTACAACGGCGAGTGGATGCCCTACAGCGAGGTTACCGTCCATCCCCAGGACCGGGGATTCACCGTGGGCGACGTGGTTTTCGACGTGGAGCGGACCTTCGATGGCAAGAGCTTCCGAATGAAGGAGCATATCGATCGCCTGTATCGCTCGCTGAAGTACGCGAGGATAGATCCCGGGATCAGTGCCGACGAGATGGTCGAGATCACCGAGGAGGCCATCTCGCGCAACGAGCCGATGCGCGCGCCGGTGGGCGACTTCCGGGTGAATCAGTGGGTCACCAGAGGGGTTGGGGGAATGGGTTTCGCGGAGCAGCCTCCGGCGGTGTGCGTCAATATTCTGCCCATCGACTTCGCCCGGTATGCCAAGGAGTATGAGACCGGCAAGAACGGCGTTATCACCCAGACGCGGAGCTACTCGCCGGAGGCCCTGGATCCTAAGATAAAGCACCACAGCCGCATGAACTTCAACCTGGCGACGTTAGAGGCCAACGACGTCGATCCGGGTGCGTGGGCCCTGTTGCGTGATGGCGACGGCAACCTCACCGAAGGCGTCGGCTACAACTACCTCCTGGTGACGGACGGCGTGATCCGTACGTCCACGGACAAGGCTGTCTTGCAGGGGGTGTCCAGGGGAATGGTATTCGATCTGGCAGACCAGCTCGGGATTCCGGTGGTGCAGGAGGACCTGCAACGCTACGACCTGTATACCGCGGACGAGGCCTTCTTCGCCAGCACCAGCTTCTGTATCCTGCCCATGACAAGGGTAGACAAGAGAGAGATCGGCGACGGTCGGCCGGGCCCGATTGCACAGCAGCTCCTGGCAGCATGGGGCGAGGCAGTAGGGCTGGACATCGTGGACCAGGCGATTCGCTTCGCGAACTGATTGACCTAGCGCGGTCCCGGCCGCTCCGCCCACCCCGGAGGTCCACATGACCATCAGGCAGCAGGCCAAACGAAACCGGCTGGTACTGGTCGGATTTGCAATGTTCCTGGTGGTGGCGCTCGTGGTCCTGGCCCGAGGCGCCCTGTTCCCCTTCATCCTCAGCGGAGCCCTCACATACCTGCTGTATCCCGTGGTGCGTGGTCTCGAGAAGGCCATGCCCTGGCGGGAGCGTTGGCCGGGGCCAAGCAGGATGGCCGCCATCACCGTAATCTATCTGGCGGCCATCGCCGTGGCAGCGGGGGCTGTGGCCCTCATAGTACCGCCGGCATTCAGAGAAGCCACCGAGTTCGTCGACAGCGTTCCCGAGCTGTTCGCCGGGGCACGGGAGACCATCGAAGGGTGGAACGAGGCATACACTGACCGCGTCCCAGAAGACCTGCGTAAGCAAATAGAGTCCTCCCTGGCCAGCAGCGGCGACATTTTGGTGAGCGCGGTCCGCGCCGTGCTTTCAAAGACCACCGGGGCAGTCGCGAACACTGTTTCGGCGGTGATTGGCCTCGCCGTGGTTCCGTTCTTGGTGTTTTATCTACTGAAGGACCGAGAGGCCGCTATTGGGGGCTTCTATTCCATCCTGCCCAGCAATACCCGGCGCCACGCGAGAAACGTTATCACCATTGCAAATGACGTCCTGGGCGCCTATGTGCGGGCCCAGCTTACCCTGGGGGTTGTCGTCGGGGCGGTCGTGTTTGTCGGGCTATTCGTCTTGGAGATACGGTTCGCGGCCCTGTTAGGGCTGATTGCCGGGGTGTTCGAGCTTATCCCCATTATTGGCCCACTGCTCGGGGCTATTCCCGGCGTACTGGTGGCGCTGGCGACCTCACCAGGTGATCTGCCGTGGGTGGTCCTGCTGTATGTAGGGGTGCAAATTGTGGAGAACGCTGTCCTGGTGCCGCGGATCCAGGGACGGGCGGTCGATATCCACCCGGCGATAATCATGCTGCTGTTGGTGATCTCCAGCGAGGTTGCCGGGCTGTGGGGGGTGATTGTGGCTGTACCTCTGGCAGCGGTTGCCAGGGACGTGTTTCTCTACTTCCTGCACGAGTGGAGCGAGGAGCCAGCCGGTGCGCCTGACGAAACTCCGCCGCCCGACGAGAGTTCGGTCGACATATCTGGCGGAACCGTACCGCCCCCTACCGCGTAGGTTCTTTGGTAGGCCTCTGGCTCCGATACGTGTTGCCCTGCGGACAGGCGGTTGACTAGAATTAAGGGGTAGCGGTGAGCGGCAGTAGCTGTCTGCTGACGGATCGAGCCTGTCCTGACCGTCAGATTATCCCCGGCCGGTGACGTGGAAAAGAGATCGACATGAGGGCGCTGGAGCACCCTGCCGAGGAAAGCAGAATCTTGCCAGACCGGGGTGTCTGGTCCTTCAGCGCGCTAAGCACCCGGGGCGCCCTCATGTCCGGCGCCCTGGTTTTGACTCTGGTGCTTGCCCTCGGACTGCGGTTCTACGGTCTGAACTGGGACGAGGGACAGTCGTTCACCCCTCACCCCGACGAGCGCGCCATCCTGATGAAGGTGGGCGACCTCTCGTTCCCGGGCCCTGGTGAACTTGGCAGCCTGCTTGACGCCGAGAAGAGCCCGTGGAACCCTCGCTGGTTCCCGTATGGCAGCTTCCCTCTTTATCTTCTCAAAGGGGTGCAGCTCGTGTACGGGGCCATGCCTGGACCCGAACTCGGTGATCTGAGGACTGCGGGCCGGACCATTTCAGCGCTGGCCGACACCGCGACCGTCTTGATGGTTTACATGCTCGGCAGACGCCTGTTTGGACGCCGGGAAGGCCTGCTCGCCGCCGCGCTGGTCGCTACATCGGTGCTGCACATACAGCTCAGCCACTTCTTCGCGGTAGACACGATCATGGCGCTATCGGCCGTGGTTGCGGTTTATCTCCTCCATCGCGTGGCCGTCGACGGCAGGCCAAAGGACTCGGTGCTGGCCGGGGTGGTGATCGGCCTTGGCATCGCGACCAAGGTGAGCCTGGCGCCTATCTACGTAGCCTTTGTCATGGCCCACCTGATGTTTGCTGCGGGAGCGTTGCCGGGCGGGAGTCGTGAGGACAGGCCGGGAGAGCGGCTCACGAGGGCCATCACCGGCGCGTTGCTGGGTGGGGCGGCGTCGCTTGCAGCCTTTGCCATTGTTCAGCCCTACGCCTTCCTGGACTTCTCGCGGTTCTACGCCGACACCATCGAGCAGTCCGAGATGGTGCGCAGGATCAGGGACTACCCGTACACGCGCCAATACATCGGCACTACCGCGTACCTGTACCAGGTGCGGCAGCTTGCAACCTGGGGTCTCGGCTTGCCACTGGGGATCATTGCGTGGGCGGGGCTGCTGTACGCGTCGCTTAGAGGGCTCAGGCTAGTGTACGGGCTGGGATATCTGGCTGCGGGCTGGATACTGCCGATGGGCCTACTTCTGTTTTCCAACAGCGCCCCGGTCATCATGTTGGCCTCCGGCATCGCCTTTGTTGCCCTGGCGGCCACACTGCCATTCCGTAGGCCGGAAACCAGAGGCTGGGTACTATTGTTGTCGTGGGTGATCCCGTATTTCCTCATCACCGGTTCGTTCCAGGTCAAGTTCATCCGGTATCTCTTGCCGATTAGCCCCTTCCTGGTACTGTTCGGCTCCCGGATGCTCATCGACGCGTGGGACAGGCTCAAAGTCAGGGTCCCGTCCTCGCGGCCCGTGTTGATTGGGGCGCTCGTGGTGCTCCTCGGCGCGACGGGGTTCTATGCGCTGTCCTACATGTCGATCTATAGCGAGAGCCACACGGCGGTGCGCACCTCACAATGGCTTAACGCCAACGCGGAGTCGGGGGCGACCATACTGAAGGAGCACTGGGAAGAGGGCCTGCCGGATCTGGCGGCCTTCAGGATTCGGGAGCTGCCCCTCTACAACGACGATGGCGAGGCGAAGCTGCAGATTTTGGCGCAGGAGTTGGCAGCCGCCGACTACGTCGTCTTCTTCAGCAACCGCCTTTACGGGACGATCCCGCGTCTGCCGGAGCGCTACCCACTCTCTGGCGAGTACTACAGGCAGCTGTTCACGGGAGGGCTCGGGTACGAATTGGTCAACGTCGAGACTTCCTATGCGAGCCTGGCGGGCGTGACTTTGACGGAGGACACGTTTGGAAGACCCGGGGTGCCGGTGCCGGAGTTGGTCAAGGCCAATGCGCCATCGGGGCTCCGACTCGATCTTGGATTCGCCGACGAGAGTTTTACCGTATATGACCACCCAATGGGCTTGGTGTTCGCGAACGTAGGCCATTTGTCGGAGGGCGGCCTGAAGGATGCGATCCGCAATGGGGCGCCGCCGGGCGCAGCCGCGCTGTCGGCATCTGGTGGGGATATCGGCTTGATGCTGAGCCCGGAGGATGTCGTAGATCAGCGGGCGGGTGGGACCTGGTCTGAGATCATCAGCCCGGATGGATGGGGCAGCCGCTACCCGGTGCTATCGTGGCTGTTGCTCATCGAGGGCATCGGGCTGCTGGCACTTCCGCTGACCCTCGTGCTGTTGCGGCCGCTGGCCGATCGTGGGTACCTGTTCTCGAAAGGCATAGGGCTCCTGGCCGTAGGGCTCGGCGCGTGGCTACTGGCCAGCCTGCACTGGATGGCTTTCTCCCGGGAGTCGGTACTGGTGGCGATGGCGGTGCTGGGCGTTGTTTCCGTGGGCGTGGCCCTCCCGCGTCGTAAAGCCCTGGCCCTGTTTTTCCGCACCCACTGGCGAGTCGTACTGGTAGGCGAGGTGCTGTTCCTGGTCGCATTCCTGGCTTTCGTCGCGGTGCGAATGGCCAACCCTGACCTGTGGCACCCCCACCTGGGCGGCGAAAAGCCCATGGACCTCGCGTACCTGAACGCGGTGCTGAAGTCGACCTACATGCCACCATACGACCCGTGGTTCGGCGGCGGCTATATCAACTACTACTACTGGGGCCAGTTCCTGGTGGCAACGTTGATTAGAGTAACGGGCATCGATCCGGCCGTCGCCTATAACCTGGCTGTGCCGATGTTCTTCGCCCTCACGGTCGCGGGTGCGTTCACCATCGTCTACAACCTGGCCGAGGCCACGCTCAGGGGGCACTCCGGACGGACAGGGAGACGGGGACCGCCGGCGATGGTGGCTGGCATAGCAGGCGCAGCATTCGTAACGGTGATAGGGAATCTGGACGGCGCGCTGCAGGTGGTTCAGGGCCTAGTAAGGGTCTGGCTGCTCAACACGCCATTCGGCGCGTTCGACTTCTGGCGCAGTACTCGCATGATGCCGCCGGACCCGCCCGGACACGAGATCACCGAGTTCCCCTTCTTCACATTCCTTTTCGGGGACCTCCACGCCCATCTGATGGCCATACCGTTCACGACATTGGCCCTGGGCCTGGCATTGGCGGTGGTCCTCGGGGCGCGGGGAGCGAAGGGGGTGGCCGCCCGCGCGGGATGGCGGCCTGGCGACGTGGCGAGGCTGATCGCGCTGGGCGCGGTCGTGGGTTCCCTGAGGCTCATCAACGCCTGGGACTACCCGACGTACCTGTTGTTGGCGGCGGCGGCGGCCCTGTTGGCGGCGTATCTCAGGAACGGAGGGCTAAGTGCCGCGGTGCTCGTAGAGGGCGGCATGAAGTCGGCGGTGATCTTTGCTGCCGGGTACATTGTCTTCCTGCCATTTCATCTGAACTACGAGACGTTCTTCTCCATCGTGGAGAAGACGACGAACCAGACGGTGCTGTGGCAATTCCTGCTAATCCACGGTCTCTTCATGTTCGTTTTGGTCAGCTACTTCGCCATCGAGTCGAAGGGGGCGCTTTTAGCGATGGGACGGGGGCTGAGGAGCGCCGCGATGCGAGGAGCGGCGGCGGAGCCTGTGGATGAGGGCGGCGGCCCGGTAAGGGTCTCAGGTGGTCGCGCTACGGCGCTTACTGTAGTGATGGCCGTCGCGGGGCTCCTGGGGATCATAGTGGTCACGGGCTGGACGGGGAGCACGATACCCTTTGTTGTGCTGCTCGTGGGCCTGGTGCTGCTCGGCGGGCTCAGGCGGCTCGGGTCTTTTGCCAGCGACGCCCCGGCGATGGGATTTGTGGTCCTGGTGATAGGCACTGCGTTGATGCTGGTCATCGGGCTGGACATTGTTCGCGTGCAGGGCGACATCGATCGGATGAACAGCGTATTCAAGTTCTACGTACAGGTCTGGGTATTGCTCGCCGTGGCCTCGGCGTACCTGCTGTGGCGCCTCGCGAGCATGCTAAGGGCCATCGCGCCGCCCTGGGACAGGTGGACAAAGATATGGGTGGCGGCGGCGGTTGTGCTGGTGGTCAGCTCTGCAGTCTATCCGCTCCTGGGCACCCAGGCGCGGCTCAAGATGCGTTTCGAGGTCCTGCCGGCCACTCTGGACGGGATGGCCTACATGCAGGACGTGGTGTACCACGACGCAAATGGGGAGATTGATCTGGCGGCCGACTACGAAGGCATCAGGTGGCTCCAAGACAACGTCGAGGGTT
>CAJWER010000037.1 GCA_913030785.1 uncultured Chloroflexota bacterium
CCGCAGCAGGCACCGCTGGCGTCGCACGAGGCGCGAAACAGGGGCAGATGCAGCGGCAATTCGCGGTGCTTGGGGGTGACCCGAAGCCAGACGAGCTGCCCCGCCGGGTCGGGTCGCTGCACGCCCTCGGGCTGCTCCTGTTCGGCCTGGCCGGCGCCCACGGGACGCTCTGTAGCGGGGCCGCCATCGGCTGGGTGCAGGAACTCTCGCAGCTGGCCATCACGTAGCGTGCGCCGACCATTCGGGCTCGCCTCAAGAGCCAACCAAGGTGTTCCAGTACCTCGCCCCGTAGCTCCCCCTCAGGGGTGACCAGGCGCTCGGCCATGTAGTAGTCGGCCGTCACGGACCACACTTCTGTCCCTGACTCGTCTATCAGCCTCTTGATCTTTTCGATTCCACTGTCCGAACTCAGAGGATTGGCAGATACGGACTCCTTCCGGTAGACCCACTCAATGCATGCAAGTCCGGCCTCGCGGGCGAGCGAAAATTCTTCAGACCATCTGTCGACAGGGAATGATTGCATGTGGTCCCCGCTGGGGGGTAACAATCTACCCTGCATTATGCCGATGGGATTCAACTTTGCCTCTTGAATGCGTATGGAGAGGGTGCGCCGGTGGACGATGCCCCCTCGGCCACCCAGCTCTGAATCTGCCTCGCGATGTCCACTCCGACGTTCTCGCCCCAGGTCTCCAACAGCAGCGAAGTTACTTCTCCAGGTTTGCCTTCGCCGATTGGCTCGGCGTCTAGCGATACGACCGGCAGGATGCAGAAGGGGGTCGCGGTCATGAACGCCTCGTCGGCGGTCAGAACGTCGTAGGGCTCGATATTCTTCTCCACCACATCCAGACCCAGTTGTGGCGCCAGCTCGCGGAGTACGTACTCGCGACTGATCCCGCGCAGGATGTTCCTGCCCTCTGGCGAGATGATCGTTCGGTCCTTGACGATTAGGAAGTTGTCGCCAGTCCCTTCGGCTATGAATCCGTCTGGATCCAGGAGCAAGGCCCAATTGTCCTTGCCCGAGGTGTTGCCCGCCTGCACGTTGGCCATGAGGTAGTGGACGCGGCTCCTATTCTTGATCTTCGGGTCCAACAGTGTGGCAGGAATGGCCCGTTGTGAAGGAATGATTGCATTGATCCCGGATTCGAACAGATGGCCCATCGAGGCGACGGTCCACCTTAAAGGAAAATCGGCGATGATGACGTTAGGTCCGGGAGTCAGTCCCTCAATACCTTCGTATATTGACAGTAGCCCGCGTGAAACGTCGATCATCAGTCTGTGTTCGTCATCTGTCTCGAAGGCCGGTGAGTTCGCCTCGATGGTCTGGTAGACGGCGCGCTCCATCTCCTCGATGGTCATTGGCGCGGGAATGCGCACGTACTTCATGGAGGCGTAGAGGCGCTCCAAATGTTCCCTCAGTTTGAACTGCACCCCGTTGAACGAGCGCGTCATCTCGAAGACCATGTCTCCGAACATCAGAGCCGAGTCATAGATCGATACGCGTGCCTCGGATTCGGGCACGAATTCGCCATTCCAGTAGACCACTCGCCCTGGCTTACCCACCGTCACCCCCTGTCTGGTCAACCGGTTGGTCCGGCAGCACCGACTTGTAGCCGGACCCGGTCCAGTCGGCAAAATTCAGTGCCTTGTCATCGATATAGATATCTGCGCCCGGCTTGCCCATGTGCAATTCGTGACGGCTGACGCCCCATGCTTCAAGCTGCCTTTCCGTCTCCTCTCGCCAGTCGATACCAGTCGTGAAACCTCTGGCGGTGGCGAGCATGATGCGGTGTCCGGCAGCATACAGGCGATTGATCTCCGCGATCACAGAAGGGTAGGGCACAGCATTCAAGTAGTCGCCGTTCGTGTTGGTGCAGATAGTTCCGTCTATATCGAAGCAGTAGTTCATTGCTTGTTCGGTGCGTATACGCGATCGTACCAATCGATCACATCGTGTATTGTGAACTCCGGGTTGCGAGGATAGAGATAACTGTATAATGCCGCCACGAACTCGTACTCGTCCTGAGTGTTGACGTCGATCACGATGTCCGGTCTCCGGATCTCAGGTCGACACTGCATGATTCCAAGTTTGAATTTGTCCGTGTTCTCGTAGAAATTGAAATGTGGGTGCTCGCGCAGCCGAGGGTCGGTGACGTCCCTCCACACACGATCAAGTGCATCGACGCTATAGACTTCTGCGCCTATGCCGTCCGGATAGCCGTTGTCCACGACATCGGGGCAGTTCGACGAGAAATCGTAATCGCCAGCCAGGTGGTAAGCGACCAGGTCGTCGATCTCCGCGGGTTCGGGCGCTGGGTTGTCGCCTGGAAGACGAACGATTGGATTCGCCCCGTACATCTTCGCCGCCTGGTAGTAGCGGTCAACTAGGTCGTTCTCCGAGCCGCGGAAAACAGATAGCCCGTGGGCTCGACCCACCTCTTCGATAACGTCATCCTCGGGCTTTTGGGTCGTGGCCAGCACGATCTCGTCGAGTCTCTTGCAACGTTGCACACGCTCAAGGAGGCGGCTGATCAAAGGCGCACCGGCCAGGTCCATCATCGATTTCCCTGGCAGACGGGTAGCGCCCATCCGCGACTGGACGATCATGACGACCCTAGAGTCCGAACGGTTAGTCTTGCCTGCCAAGACGCTACCAGTACCTGAGCTTCGCCGCGTTGGTCAGTTCGGCGTCCGAGACCTTTTTGACGCCATCTCCCATGACTACAGGTATAGTGCGAATGTAGTCGACCATCATCTCAAGACCGCGCCTCTCAAGGGAGGCGGATTGGTCGCTGCCATACATCGACCGATCTATGGAGATGTGGCGCTCGACGACCACCGCCCCCATCATCGCAGCCAACGCACCCGGAATCATGGTTACCTCGTGTCCGCTATAGCCCACGGGGCAATCGTATCTCCGGCGCAACTCAACAATACTCCGGAGGTTGACCGAGTTCTCGGCCAGTGGGTACTCCGAGACGCAATGCATCAAAACGAATGGACAATCACGGTCCCGAAATATCTCTACCGCTGTGTCGATATCTTCATAAGTGCTCATCCCGGTTGAGATAAGGGCGGGCTTCTGCTCCGCAGCGACTGCCTCAAGCAGGGGGACGTGGGGCAACATCGGTGACGCGATCTTGTTGTATTTGAGGTTGTACTGGCGCAGGAAGGTCAGACTGGGTACGTCCCAGGCGGACGCAAACCAATCGATGCCAACTTTTTTGCAGTAGGCGTCAATCTCCTCGTACTCGTCCTGGCCGAACTCCAGGCCCTCCTTCTGCTCCCGCTGGGTCGTTCCCCAGGGGCTATCGCGTGGCGAGTCCAATACCTCTTGCGTATAGACGATGTCGATGGTCCTTTTCTGGAACTTCACGACATCACAATCGCTCGTTTTTGCCATGTCAATAAGCTGCTTGGCGATGTCTATGTCGCCGTTGTGGTTGATACCTATCTCTGCGATCGTCAGGCAATGCCGGGCAATCGGCCACGGCTCACTCTGGATCATGTCGGTGGCAAAATCGAAGTTGTTGTTCACCGCCGCCTACTCCTTGTCACTAGGTTGCTGAGGCCACTTTCGATCGTTTTCAAGGCCGTTATGCTTTCGCTGTCCATCTTTTTTCGGTGCTGATCGATCCGGTAGCGTTTCGCGTGTCGATTATCAATTGGCTGTTGTCCACCACCCACTGCCAATCGTAAACAGCGTGGTCGGTGGTAATGACTACGCAGTCAGCAGTCTTGAGGACCTCTTCGTCGAGCGTCACGCTGTCGAGGGCGCTGTCCGCCAACTCTATCCGCGACACATACGGATCGTTGTATGTCACCTCCACTCCCTTGCCCTGTAGAAGCTCGATCAGGTCAAGGGCGGGGGACTCCCTGATGTCACCCACATTGGGCTTGTAGGCGACTCCCAGCAACAGAACTCGCGACCCGTTCAAGGGCTTCCTCGCGTCGTTCAGCGCATCAGCAACCCTTCCCGCAACATGGGCAGGCATGCCCATGTTGATCTCTGCCGCGAGCTGTATGAATCGAGCATTGTAGTCCAGTGTCTTGAGCTTCCATGCCAGATACTGGGGATCGACGGGGATGCAGTGCCCCCCGAGTCCAGGCCCAGGGTAAAATGCCATGAAACCAAAGGGCTTGGTCTTTGCCGCGTCGATCGCTTCCCAAACATCCACTCCGAGCCGCTCACACATCATCGCGATCTCGTTCACAAGCGCGATATTCGTGGCACGGAAGGTGTTTTCAATCAGTTTCGTCATCTCCGCTACCCTGGGTGATGACACAGGTACAACGGAGTCGATCACTCGACTATATAGTGCCTCCACCATCTGCAGGCACGAAGACGTTACCCCGCCGACTACCTTCGGCGTATTCCTCACGGTCCAGTCGGCCCGTCCCGGGTCGATGCGCTCCGGTGAAAATGCCACGAAGAAGTCTCGGCCTACCTCCCAGGCATCCCCACCCGCGTCCTGAAGGCGCGGGAGCAACACCTCTTCTGTCATCCCCGGATAGCCCGTGCTCTCAAGGATGATGAGCATACCCGGGTGGAATCCCTTCGCGATTCCATCTGCGGCCGCTATCACGTAGGACAGGTTCGGGTCACCAGTTTTGCTCAGTGGGGTTGGCACGCAGATGATCGCGATATCCGCGTCTTTCAGAGTTGCATAGTCCGTCGTGGCAGAGAACCGCAGAGCCGTCGGCTCGGAAGGATCTTTTGCGGCCAGGGCAACGCCGGCGCCCTCTTCGGACGTGTCGCGGGTCTGTTCCGGGGAATAATCGCCTCGGTTGACGGCTTCAACCCTATCCTGAGATGTGTCGATTCCGATGGTGCGAAACCCAGCCGCTTCCACGGCCGTTGCCAATGGCAGGCCCACATAGCCGAGGCCTATTATGGACACGACTGCCTCTTTGCTCTCTATTTTTGATAAGAGTTGATTCAAATCCGTTGCACCCAAATGGATAGACCTAGGCACGTGATACGAAAGCGACTTGTGCGACGGGAGCGTGTAAAAGAAAAGGACTGCTTCGCCAACCCGGCCAGCAGCCGAGCTTTCAAATGAGCCCTGAACTTGCGTCCTCGGAGCGGTGGCTACGACGATAGACACAAGCTATTTTTCAGTTCTACAGGGAGACGACTAGGTGAGGGCTATAGCCTCTGATCCGCGATTTCGGATCCACCTGCCCTTACCTCTGGTTCGTCGCCGCCCACCATGGTTCGCATCGCCCAGAGAGTCCTCGGGCGCGATATGCAGGTCACTCCACGGCACCTCTGCGGAAACGAGCTGTCCCATGAACTCCAACAGTACCCGCACCTTTGAGTCCGACGACGTCGGCTCTTCTGCGACCTGCGCGAGACTCTCAAACTGGCCAGATACAACCCTCACCTTCTGACCGGGCTTGTACCTGATCCAGAGACCGCCGTTATCGTTGATCGACTCGACACGACGGGCCAACTCGTCAACGATGTCGTCCGCAATCGAGGACGCTACCCCATCGAAGCGGACCCAACCCAGCACACCCGGTAGCAGACCGATAGCCGGCCACTGCCCACGATCAACATCGCACCTCACAAACAAGTATCCGGGAAAAAGAGGAATTTCCTCCCTGCCCGAGCGCTTTTGTGCTGCCTGTATCCTTGGAAAGAAGTGCTCGTAGCCTTCCACTCCCAGGACGTTGGCTGCGATATATTCGGACCGGGGTTTGGTCCTGACGACGTACCAATTCAGAGCCATGGGTTGTTCCTCATGTCACCTCGACGGCATCTGAGGCCCGGAGGAATGTGATGATCTTTGAGTCGTCTACGCCGTTAGATCTGAGATCGGCGCGCTTTCCGGCAATATCCGACGAGAATGCGACCATCACCTTGACGTATTCGTCTGGCTGGATCGATCCCAGGTCACGGACGGTTGTCCCGAGGAAGCTGCGCCCTCCATTGATATCGAAAAAGTCGACCTGAGTGACCCCCATGTCCCGGAGCACCAGGTACATCAGCTCTCCCATTTCCCCCGCCCCATATATGGCCATTCGAGAGTCCTGGTCCAGAGCCATGCCCTCCATGTCATCTCGAAGGATCTCTCGAACCCGACGGTAGTGCCCAAGAACCCGGTCCACGTATGCAAGCGTTAAGTTGGCTTTCCTGCCAACCCCAGAAGGTGTCAGGTTATAGACCCACTGCTTCCAACCGGCCCGGGTAGCCCGGATATATCCCTTCTTTGCCAGGTTCCGGACAAGCAAATTTGCCACACCCAGCGCGACCCCCAGCTGTATTGCGAGGTGACGCTGGCTCGTGACGGGTGTGACCTCGACCTCCTCCAGGAGCCGAAGCTCCCGGAACGAAGGATCATCTAGGTCGTCTTTCAGTTCATTCGCGGGCGGGCACATGTTCTTGATCTCCGGGTGATCTCGCGATGTCAGGGAACGGGTCCCTCGCTCTACATCGCCAATTGACACGATGCCGAAACTAGTCCGCAGGGGGATATTGTTCACTGCGTGAACGCAGATGTCAATAGAAAGGGGGGTCGATGATCGGCGCGGTGGCGCTGGCGACGACGCCAACGGCTACCAGACGGGGAGCGGTAGGGTGGAGACGAGTCGAAATTACAGAGGGATCCGGGGCTCAGGCAAAAACGGTCTTTCCGAGGTCCTTCGCCCAGTCCCTGTTATCCAGGTACCATCGTACGGTGCGGCTCAGGCCTTCCTCAATTGAGACCTTGGGCTGCCAGTCGAGCAGCCGACGGGCACGGTCGATGTTGGCCCAGGTTGCTTGAATGTCCGCAGATGCCCTGGGACCGTACTCCACTAGTGCTTTTTTGCCGATCTCATCCTCGAGAATCTTGACGATGTCGGTAATCAAAACCGGTCTGTCGCCCCCAAGATTGATGATTTCGTAACCCAGCGGCCTCTGTGCGGCTATCACCCCGCGGGCGACATCCTCGACGAAAGTGAAGTCGCGCTGGCCACCATCCCCGAACAACGTTATCGGATCGCCCTCGACAATCGCCCGGATGAACTTGAATACCGACATGTCAGGGCGTCCGGCCGGCCCGTACACCGTAAAGAAGCGCAGGATTGTGACGTCCAGTCCATGTGCATGGTGATATGTGTACGCCAGGGTCTCCGCGGCCTTCTTTGAGGACGCGTATGGCGACACCGGGCGACTCGTGCTGGCCGACTCACTGAAAGGGCGGTCTGTCTTGTCCCCGTACACGCTCGAAGTGGATGCCAGAACGAACTTGCTCACGCCGAAGTCCTTGCATAGATGCATTAGATTCAGGGCGCCGGTGGTATTCGATTCGATATAGACCCACGGGTTCTCAAGGCTAGGCAGCACGCCAGCCCGCGCACCGAGGTTTATCACGCTATCGAATGGGTGTGAGCCCTCAGTACTAGATTTCTGGAACAGTTTTTCAAGAGAAGAATAGTCGGAAAGGTCTAGCTGATGGAATTGATAGGCCGGGTGCTGAGAGGTGCGCTCCAGTCTCCAGAGCTTGATCTTAGGATCGTAGGCGTCGTTGAGGTTGTCCACGCCTACAACCGTCTCACCGGCCTCTAGAAGCTGTCTGCACACTTCGAAACCGATGAAACCGGCAGAGCCGGTGACCAGAATACTCACCGTCGAGTACCGCGCTTCGACTGAGCTATCAGGTTCCGACCGATCATTTTATGACTCGCAGTCAACTGCGGTTCCTGGGCAACGGGAGTTTGGAGAGAGCCGATCGAGCCCATACCAGTGGGCGCTTGAATGCTGGGCCGGCTCCGTTTTGGGACGTGCCCCCGTCTTCCTCCTGGCGATAATATTTGTAGTAGTTGTACTGGTATCCATACCCGTAGCCGTATCCAAAACGGCCCCGCTTCAACTTGTTCAGCACGACACCGAGAATGTGTACCTGGGAATTGCTCAATGACTCCAAGGTGCCCCTAAGAGAGGAAGTTCGGGTCTTGCGACCATCAACCACGACGATGGCCTCGTCCACCTGTGCGGCTATTACCGGGGCGTCCGCGGCCATGAGCGTTGGGGGACTGTCGACAAAAACCACGTCGTATTCCTCGGCAAGCTGTTTTAGTAGCACCGTCATACGAGGTGAACCCAGCAGCTCCGAGGGGTTGGGAGGTATCGGGCCGGCAGGGATGATCCAGACACTCTCGATCTCCGTGCTGATCACCACGTTTTCAACAGGTAAGTCCGGCTCAGAAAGAAAATTGCTGAGGCCGGTCTCCCGGCCCTTGACCTGGAATCTCCGGTGGACCGTTGGTCTTCTGAGGTCGCCGTCCACGGCGACAACACGCTTTCCCGTTTGCGCAATCGCAATAGCTAGATTGGACAGGATTGTGGTCTTGCCCTCGCTCGGTCCGGGTGACGTGACGAGGAACACCTTGGTCTTCCTCCCCGCGGTTGCAAATTGGACGTTGGCGCGGATCTGCCGGAAGGACTCCGAGTAAGCTGAGGTTGGCGACTCCCACATAACCAGTTGATCCGCAGCCGCTTCTCGCGATGCCCAGGTGAAAACCGTGCCCAGGGAAGCGACGCCGAACCGTCTTTGTATCTCTTCCGGACTGCGGACTGTGTCTCGCAATGCGCTCAACAGAAGAGTCACCCCGATTGACAGCGCACCACCAAGTACGATCGACAGTATGACGTTGTAGCGGGTTCGAGGAAGAATCGGGATGCCAGGTCGCTCTGCAGGCTCCAACAGAGTGATGCTGTCGATCAACGCCGCCTGAGCCGAAACCAGGTCTTGGACATTCGTCAGGCCCTGGGAAGCGGCCGCAACCTGCAAGTTGGAGATTTCAACCAGGCGCTGTTGAATGACATATTCGATGAACTCGCTGGCCAGAACGTTTGCTACCGTAGCCGTAAGTTGGGGGTTGCCGTGCCGCACACTGATCGTAACAGTTGGCGGCTTATCACTGGTGGCGGCGCTGACCATCCCTTTCAGTTGTCGCGTGTTAAGGCTTACACCCTCCCTGTCCAGGGCCTTCTTCTCGCTGACATGATTAAAAAACGGAGTTGACCCGACTTGAGTTCCGTACGTCAGAGCAAGCTGTCCGCTGAGGGAAAAATCACTCACGCTTGGGGTGAATCCGCCTCGACGTTGCTGGACCAACAGGGTCGAGCTCGCCTCGTAGATCTTCTCCTGTCCCTTTACTTGCAGCCAACCTAATGTACCCGTGACAACGGGGAGGACGAGAAGTAGCCACCAGTAGCTGGTGAATATCCCAATATACCGTCTTATATCTAAGCTTTCGTCTTCGATTTTGCCAACTCCTGGGCGGGCCGAATTCGCTCGGGCAGCGGCCCGGCGACCTGTTTCGCTCGGTGAAAAGATTAACATTAAACGCTGCAGCTAAACAATACGTTTCAATGTGGATCTCACTGTGTTCAGACCCCCCGGACTCTAGCTGTGGAGCATATGGCGACTACGGGCTAGGCTGCGTATCTGGCGTAGGGCCGCACCGTCCCATATTGATTGGGTACTGTGGAACTGGCTATAATCGGCCCGCAGAATCCAGCAGCAAGCAGTTGTGTGCTGTGAAAATATATATCGCGAAGGCAGGGGCCCGCTGTGTGTGCCGTGGAGACTCGAGTCGGGGTGCGTGACGATGGACTAGTGCCCGTGCCCCGGCGGAAATGCCCAGCCGAATGACCCACCACAACTCTGAGAATGACACTCGCGAGCGGGAGAGCGGTCGCTCGCAATTCTCCGTCGGTCTCGCGACCCCGCGGGAAGGCTACAAGCGTCCGTTCGACCTGTCCATACTGGTCGTATCGCATGTGCTTTTTTCCCCACTGTGGGTCGCCTTGTGGATTGGGATCGCTCTGATAATTTGGCTGAACGATAAGGGCCCAGTCCTCTATGGACAGCTCCGCGTCGGCAAGGACGGCGAGCCATTCATGGTGTGGAAATTTCGGACGATGGTGGTCGATGCGGAAAGGTTGACAGGACCGGTTTGGGCAGGTGAACACGACCAACGCGTGACCCGTGTAGGGCGATATCTGAGGCGGTTCCGAATGGACGAGCTGCCTCAGGTCATCAACATCATGAAGGGCGAGATGAGTCTTGTTGGCCCAAGACCTGAAAGACCGGAGCTGGTCGAGCAGTTCTCCAAAGAGATTCCCGGGTTTGGCACGAGGCACAGGGTGAGCCCCGGCTTCGCCGGTCTGGCCCAGGTCAGAGGCCGCTACTCTACCAGTCCACGCAACAAACTACGCTACGACAACCTGTACATCAGGAAGATGAGCCCTTGGCTGGACGTTAAGCTCCTATTCCAGGCGTTGCTAGTCGTGCTGGGAGGTAGCCGCCACTAGCTTTGTTGCAAACGGCGTTGTCGATCAAGGTTCTATGGATCAAATCAGGTGGGCTCTTGGTGGCGACGGGGATAGTCTTACCGCTCGACTATTGACCCAACTTGGCGTCTAGGGACGAGACTCTGAGCCATCGAACAGCCCAGAACGACCGAGTGCCTCCGAGAATTCCTTTGATCTATCCGTGCAAATGATAGAGAAGGAAATTGTCGAGATCGATCGTCTCGCAAATCAAATTGAAAATGAAGAAGCGTTAGCAGAAAAATCGGACATGGACAGTCTAGCAATACCCAAAGCACAAGCTGGAGGAAACATTCTTCGCTATGAGATTGCGATGAAACGCCAAATAGCTGCTGACTGTAAAGAACTGGGTCGACTACAAGAAATACGGCAATCGCTCGGGTTGAACCCTGGACCGACCGGTGCTAGATCCCCGAGCCTCAACTAGGCAACGGCCGGATTGTCGGTGGTGCGACGCAGTGGGTATAGAGCCGAAGAGGGTAGACTTGCCAATGAACTGATACTCTGCCCCGGAAAGTTGCGGTTTCGGATTACTGGTGGAACTCACCTTAGGTCCATGTGATCTGCGGTGTAACAAGAGGCATGTGATAACAAAGTTACGAAACGAAGCCATTTGAGCTCTGAATCTTGCATCTCACCCAGGCTGGCAGGCCGCTAAGGGAGGAATCTAGCCAGCATGCGCCTTTGAAATTGACCGTCCCTGACCTGCTGCCCGAACCCGCTATGGAATCCTGCCGAACCGTAAAGCCGGGAGCCGCCACAGCGCTTCCATCGCTATCCCAATCGACATCTTGGACTTGCCGCTGGCGCGGTGGCCGAAAATAATCGGAAGCTCGGCCACTTTGAAGCCCCTTCTCTCGCACGCCTTGATCATCTCGACCTGGAAGCCAAAGCCGCTACATTGGAATCGCGTCAGGTCCACCTTGGCTATCGCCTCCCTGCGAAATGCCTTGAAGCCCGAGGTTGCGTCTCTAACCTTGACGCCGGATGCCAACCGGATGCCCTCGTTGGACATCAGGCTCAGGGCGCGGCGCCGTATGCCCCAGGAGTCTTCCGAACCTCCGCCCTCCACATACCTTGAGCCCACGACGACATCGGCGTCCTCGAGAGCCTCCAAAAATGCGGGAACGCTCTCTGGGGGGTGGGACATATCGGCGTCCATCTGCACGATGTAGTCGGGGCGTTGCGCCAGCGCCTGAGCCATTCCATCTACGTAGGCGGTCCCCAGTCCCATCTTCTTGCCGCGCTGGAGTAACTCGACCCGTCCGTCCAGTTCGTTTCCGAGACTCTTAGCTACCTCACCGGTGCCGTCGGGAGAGCCATCGTCGATGATCAGCAATTTTAGACCTGGGATCTCGAGTGCAAATAGTCGTTCGACAAGAACTGGGAGGTTTTCAGCTTCATTGTAGGTCGGCACAACGATCACTACGCGCGCTCTGCCGGTCTCCGTCACCTCAGGCACATGCTTTTCTACCAATCTCAAGCTAGACACCCCCCAAATCTCGGCGGCCCACCAGGGCCACATACACCATCTGTAACACGCACGCGGGAATCAAGGCAAGTCTCGCACGTCGGCACAGGCCTCACCTGCGGTATAATCCGGGTAATAGAAAGATACATGGAAGTACCCGATGTTCGGCGTCACCAATCTGTCGCGATCTCTTAAGTCCCGCCCGGACGATTCTGGGTCACAACCTGTCGGCGCGCTGGCCGGAGCGACGCTGCTAGGGCGGCGTGCTCTGGCCCCCATTACGTCCCTGTTGTACCGATGGTATGGGAATCGCCTGCTGGCTGAGGTGCGCACCCACGATCTCCCCGGACATGTCGCGATGATCCTCGACGGCAACCGGCGATTCGCTCGCATGTCCGGACTCGCCGACCCCTCGGATGGGTATCGCTACGGCGCGAGGAAGGTTCGCGAGGTGATCGGTTGGTGCGACGAACTGGTGATCCCCGTCGTAACACTCTGGGGAATATCCACGGACAATCTGCAGCGCAGCTCTTCGGAGCTGAGCAAAATATTCGAGAGCATAGGTGGCCAACTAGATGCCCTTAGTCGGCAAACATCGGATCGATTCCCACTTCGAAAAATTCAAGCTGTGGGCAGGCTAGAGCTTCTTGACGAGCAACTGCGAAACAAAATTCAGGACGCCGAGCGGCGTACCGCGGATTATGGCCCCGGCGTTCTAAATGTCGCGGTGGCCTACGGTGGTCGCGACGAAATCCTGGATGCTGTCGGCCGCATGCTTCGCACACGAGGGGCGCAGGGTGCCTCTGCGACAGAGATCGCCGACGACCTTTCCAGCGAGACGTTTCAGCCGTATCTATACGCTCCGGACATCCCCGAGCCAGATCTCATCGTGCGTACGAGCGGAGAGATGCGCCTCAGCGGTTTCATGCTCTGGCAGAGCGTGTACAGTGAGCTCTACTTTTCCGACGTCCCATGGCCGGCCTTCCGCAAGATCGACTTTTTGCGCGCGATACGCAGCTTCCAGGTTCGTCGTCGCCGCTACGGGAAGTAACATGGGCGTGTCGGAGTCCCGTCGCGACATCGGCCAGTGACCCGGCGAGACCGCGCGAACGCAGAGAGGCGCCACTTCGGCAGTGGCGTCGACGCACCTTTCTTACGGCTGAGGGCGCTTGCGTTCGTACTCATGGCCGCGTCATGGTTCCTACTCTGGACCAGGACAAGTTACTGGGGACCGCTGTTCTTCACCGGCACATGGCTTGGCGCGACCGTGCTCATATACTCAGCCGGGCTGCGACATTACCCTGGGATTCAACGACATCTGGCGTTGGCCGTCCTCTCGGTTCCGCTTTGGTGGTGGTTCGAGCTGGTGAACAGCCGAGTGGACAACTGGGAGTACCTTACGGCATCGGACTACGGCGCAGTCTCATACGCGCTATTTGCATCGCTCGCATTCTCGACCGTCGTGCCGGCCCTCGATGCAGCGACACGGCTCACGATGAGGAGCTTCCGTTTCGAGGCCGCTCCATCATCTCACCACTCCCGAACACTCGCCGCGACAGAGATACTGTCCGGCGCGGTATCGGTGTCCTTGACCTTCATCGCACCGGACCTATTCTTCCCGCTGGTCTGGGTGGGCCCGTTTCTCATATTTGACGGGATAGTTCTGCTTCAAGGGGGAAGGGGTATACTCGCCGCCTTGATGACTGAAGAGTGGCAAATTGGATTCGCTGTCGGGCTGGCGGGCCTACTCTGCGGTGCGCTGTGGGAATTTTGGAATTTCTGGGCGAATCCGCAATGGGTCTACCACCTTCCGTACCTGGATTTCCTCCATATCTTCGAGATGCCAGTCCTCGGATACCTGGGCTACGTCCCCTTCGCATGGAGCGTCTATCAGCTGATTAACCTGCCATCGCTGTCGCGTTACATCCCTTCTCGTATCCAGGAAGCTCAGTAGGGGCGGCATCGTGGGCTGGACATCGCCCCGGACCTCCCATATCCTGTCTGCCGGGCACTCAGCCGGCCTTGCAGGCTAGCCAACATACACTTGCCGGAAAAGGACAACATGGGAAAATTCAAAGTAGTAGCTACAGCTAAGGGTACGCTCAGAGGTTTGCCAGGTTATGGTCCCGAGATGGAAGCCCTGGGGGCCATCGGCGCCGAGATCGTCGAGGTAGACGCCTCCACGGACGAGGAGTACCTGGCTCATGCTAGGGACGCTGACGCCATTATCATCGGCCATGACCTTAGCGCCGGTATCATCAGCGGTCTTGAAAAGTGCAAGGTGATCTCTACGGGCAGCGTTGGAACTGACGGAGTGGATGTTGAGGCTGCTACCCGCAAAGGCATTCCAATTACAAATGTGCCTGACACCTTCATCGAGGAGGTGGCCGATCACACCATGGCCCTGCTACTGGGCTCCTTCCGGCGCATCACCCTCATGGACACGATGTCCAGGGACGGCCGGTGGAGCGAAGGGCGCCCCTACCTCTACAGCTTCCCGCGATTGATGGGCCAGACCCTGGGCCTGATCTCTTTCGGTCACGTTGCCAGGGCGGTCGCTAAGCGCGCCGCTGCATTCGGGGTAACGATGCTCGCCTATGACCCCTACATAGAGGAATTGGTCATGTCCGACTACGGTGTCCAGCCGGTAGGGCTCACCGAGCTGCTTCAGCGCTCCGACTTCGTGTCGATGCACGCTCCGGGTTCAGAAGAGACCAACGACATGCTCTCTGAAGAACACTTCCGGCTCATGAAGCCCACGTCGTTTTTTATCAATAACGGACGAGGCGGCACAGTAGACGAGGCAGCACTGATACGCGCATTGGAAGAGAAGTGGATAGCAGGTGCAGGCCTCGACGTGCTCGCCCAGGAGCCGCCGGACCCCGAAAACCCGCTGCTTCACATGGACAACGTCATCCTGAGCCCCCACGTCGCCTCGGCCTCAGCCCGCTTTGACCCCAGGCGCAGGCGTAGAGTAGGGGAGGAAATTGCCCTGGTTCTGAGCGGACGCTGGCCCCGGGCATGCATCAACCCCTCCGTCCTCGAAGGGTCCGACCTGCGCCGCTGGCAGCCGTACTCCATGGAGCGAGGCCCCGCCCGCTAGCCGCGAAGCAGATTCTCGGCGTCGGGTGTCGAACCATCCAAGCAAACAACGGAGGACAAGAATGACTCTCGACGGCAAGGTATGCGTAGTTACAGGTGGCGGATCCGGGATCGGACGAGCCACCGCCCTCCAGATGGCTCGTGAAGGTGCAAGCCTCGCACTGGTTGGTCGGACCCAATCCAAAGTGGCTGATGTGGCCGCAGAGATAGAGTCCGCCGGAGGCACGGCGCGCAGCTACGGTCTGGACGTGGCTGACTTCGACGCGGTCAAGTCCATGGTGGAGGATGTCCTTGGCGCATTCGGACGGATCGACGTCCTGCTCAATAACGCCGGGCACAGTTCCCCCAACCGACGACTGCTGACTTCGACTCCGGAGGACGTCCGTAGTGTCATCGACTCGAACCTTGTGGGCACCATCTACTGTACCCAAGCCGTTGTCCCTTCGATGCTGGAGGCTGGGGCGGGAACCATCATCAACGTGTCCTCGCTGGCCGCCACGAACCCGGGACTGCTGGGAGGCATGACCTACGGCGCTGCGAAGGCTGGAGTCGTCAACTTCACGGGGTTCCTGAACGCGGAATTCTCCGGGGGCGAGTTGCGGGCGAGCGTCGTCATACCCGGCGAGGTCGACACCCCGATTCTGGAGGGACGACCCGTCGTTCCGAACGCGGAGGCCAGGGCCACTATGGTTACACCCGAGGACGTAGCCGAGGCGATCACCCTCATCGCCCGCCTGCCTCAAAAGAGCAACATCCCGGAGTTAACAATCAGGCCCACCACGGTACGAGATATCTCCCAGGAGACCAAGTTCGCGTAGCTGTGGCCCGTCCCACGGTGTCGTGCTGAAGAAACCCCCGACGAAGCATCTGGGGGTGGGTCCACGCACCTCAACCGAGAGCGCGTGTAGCCCCCCTCCCCAGACCCTTTTAACCGCTTAGGGTGACAGGGATACTGTCCACAACGCGACGCAGTCTGGTGGACGAGAGGCTATACTCCTCAGAAATCCAGCAGGAGGCCACGGCCGATGAAAATAGAGCGCATTTCCACCTATCTGGTCGAAGACTGGCTCCTGGTCACCGTCGAGACCGACACCGGGTCGAAGGGGGTCGGGCAGTCTACGTTCTGGGGTCAGCCCGCGGCCACGGTGCAGGTCATCGACGAGTTCTCCAGATACCTGACCGGCAAAGATCCGTTGGCGATGGATTATCACTTCCAGTACCTCAACCGCAGCTCGTCGTTTCGAGCGTCCTCGGTGTTCGCCGCCCTGAGCGCCATCGACGTGGCCCTGTGGGATATCGCAGGCAAACACTACGGCGCCCCGGTCTATGGCCTCCTCGGTGGCGCGCAGCGCACCAAAATTAGGATGTGCGCGCTCTGCATGGACGGCGACATTGATGGGATGGTTGCTGAGGTGAAGGCCGCGGTCGAAACAGGCCACACCGCCGTCAAGATCGACCCCTTCCCTCCCGAATACGGCACGTGGGCACTCCCCAGGTTGATCCGCGAGGTTGTGGACAGGGTGGGCGCGGCCAGAGAGGCCATAGGCGAGGATGTCGATCTGGTTATCGAGGCCCACCGCAAGATAGGCCCAGCCGAGGCAATCAGCCTGGCAGCCAAGTTGGAACCCTTCGATGTCGCGCTATTTGAAGACCCAATACCTCCAGATAGCGTCGACTCTATGGCAGAGGTCGCTGCCAAAACCACGATACCCATCGCTACCGGCGAGCGGCTTCACACGCTCTACGAATTCAGAGAGGTTCTGAGCAGGGGCGCGCGGACAGGATGCAGGTCAGCATCGCGCCTTTGATATTGGTGGGCATCTGCGCAATGTCATCACCGATCATTTTGTACATGATCGTCGCGGTGCAGGCGAGCGGCTTGATCGTGATGTCGCCGATGTTGGCCCACACCTCGTGTACCAGGAACAGAAGGGAGCCGCGGTCGATATAGATCGTCTCCTCCTTGTTTTCGTCCCATGGCACGATCATCTCCATGACGTTTGCCGGATCCCATGAGGGTTCTGGACTCGCAAGATCCCAAACCTTCACACGGTACCGGGTGGATCCGTCGGCTTGAGTCTCACAGCGTCCCTTGAAGATGTAACTTTCACCCGCCTGAACCTGCCACTGCTGATTCGGCCAGCTGGTCTTC
>CAJWER010000038.1 GCA_913030785.1 uncultured Chloroflexota bacterium
CTGAGAAGGCAACGGGGACCAAGGTGATCAGCCTGAGCGGCTCGGGGGAACGACCGGGCGTCGTCGAAGTCCCAATGGGCACGACGTTGAGGGAGATCGTGTTCGGATTGGGCGGGGGCATCGTCGGAGGCAAGGCGATCGCGGGGGTCGCCGTTGGAGGGCCGTCGAGCGGCGTCCTACCAGAGTCGATGCTCGAGACCGCTATTGCTCCAGGAATGCTCCATGAGTCAGGGGTGATGCTAGGCGCAGGCGGGGTCATCGCGCTGGACGAGAACGTAGACGTGCTGGAGGCGGTGCGCTCCCTGGCCAAGTACAACGCCGACGAATCCTGCGGTAAATGCACACCCTGTCGTGAGGGAACACCTCGTATGGTGGACGCCCTCGACCGGCTGCTATCAGGCGCGGGTTCATCCGGAGACCTAGACGAGTTGCGCGAACTAGCGGAGGTCGTAGGAGCGGCGTCGCTCTGCGGTCTGGGACAGGCCGCTGGTGGGCCAATCAATAGCGCTTTGCACTTTTTTGGCGACGAACTAGCGACACTGGCCAGGAGTTGATATGAAATAGCCAAAGCAACGACGAAGACGCAAATTAGAGAACTGGAACCTTGGTTCCTGGATCGGAATCGGGCTCGGAGTGGGCATTTCAATCGGAGCTGTCATGGGCCAGGTCGGCATTGGAGTCGCGCTGGGCCTCGTATTTGGCGTGGCGATTGGCTCTGTAATGACCGCCCGGAATCGATAGCATGTACCCCGCGCAGGTCAATGAGTACTGTCATAGGTAACACACAATGACAACCACACTGCAAATCAACGGTAGCGATGTCGAGGTGCCAGACGGTGCGTCAGTGCTGGACGCGGTCAATGCGTCCGGTACCACCATCTCGCAGCTATGTAAGGACCCGGACATGAAGCCCATCGGTGCATGCCGCACTTGCATCGTGCAGATCGATGGCACGCGCGGCTTCCCAGCATCATGCTCGGTGCCAGCGACCGACGGCATGCAGGTGTGGACCGACTCCGAAGACGTGACCAGGGTACGCCGTGGCGTGCTGGAGCTTACCCAGGCAATGGTCGGGTCGAACGGCGACGGTGGTCACCGTGAATTGGACCTCGCAGCCCGCAGCAATGGCCTTGATAGTCCGCGTTGGGCCAGCCGAAAGCGCGAGCCCACCGATACCAGCAACCCTGTTTTCAACATTGCGATGCAAGACTGCATATTGTGCGGACGCTGCGCCCAGGCATGCCAGGACGGCCACCAGTTCATAGGCGCCATCGATATGCTGGGGGCCGGTCAGGAGAGCCGTATAGGCACATTCATGGACCTGCCCCTGCTGGAGTCGGTGTGCACAACGTGCGGTCAGTGCCTATCTGTATGCCCCACCGGCGCTATCCAGGTCAAGAAGACCCCGGCGCCCGCCGTCAGAACGGTGAGCACCACATGCCCGTACTGTGGTGTCGGATGCGGTATCAAGGCGAAGGTGGACGAGAGCGAACGCATCATGGAGATGCTGGACGAACCCGAAAACCAGTCCAGCCTGGGTATGCTCTGCGTCAAGGGACGGTTCGGGTACACCTTCGTCCACCACGAGGACCGCATCACCTCGCCGCTCGTTCGACGCGAAGGCGTGCTGGTTCCGGTCTCCTGGGACGAGGCACTCGACTATGTGACGGAGCAGCTGGCCCGGTATCGCGGGGACGCGTTTGCGACGTTGTGTTCCGCCAAGGCGACCAACGAGGACGGCTACATCCAGCAGAAATTCTCTCGCGTCATCATGCAGTCCAACCACATCGACCATTGCACGCGTCTGTGCCACTCCCCGTCGGTCGAGGCGATGCTCACATCTCTAGGCTCAGGGGCGACGAGCAACTCCTACATTGACTACGAGGAGGCTGGCTGCCTGGTCATCATCGGGTCCGACGCCAACTCCAACCACCCGGTAGCCGCATCACGCATGCGCCGCGCCGTCATCGAGCGCGGGGCGAAGCTGGTGGTGATAAACCCGCGGCGCATCGACATGTGCGATTTCGCCGACCTGTGGCTGAGGCCGAGGCCTGGGACCGACGTGGCCCTGCTCAACGCGATGGCAAGGGTCGTCCTGGAGGAAGACCTGGCCGACGAGGCTTTCATTCGGGATCGCACCGAAGGGTATGACGAGTGGCGGCAGGTGGTGGACAAGTACACCCTCGAATACGCCGAGGGCATTACCGGGGTTCCGGCAAACGACATCGCCGAAGCCGCGCGGATGTACGCCAGCCCGCCATTCAGCGGCTCGTGCCTTATCTGGGGTATGGGGATCACACAGCACACAATGGGCACAGCCAACGCCCACGGCCTCCTGAATCTGGCGTTCGTTACTGGCCAGCTCGGGAAGCCCGGCAACGGCATATCGCCTCTAAGGGGCCAAAACAACGTCCAGGGATGCGGGGACGCCGGTTGCCTGCCCGACTCCTTCCCAGGTTACCAGGAGATCTCGAAGTCCAGCCTCGAAAAATTCCAAAAGGCCTGGGGCGCCGACCTACCTCAAGAAAAAGGGATGGTCATCACCGATGTTGTTGAGGCGGCCCATTCGGGCCGGATCAAGGCGATGTACATCGTTGGCGAAAACCCACTGCTCAGTGAGCCCGATCTCCACCAAGCCGAAAAGGCTTTCAACAATCTAGAGTTCTTGGTGGTACAGGACATATTCCTCCACGAGACTGCACAGATCGCCGACGTAGTGCTTCCCGCAACCACGTTCGCGGAGAAAGACGGCACCTTCACAAACAGCGAACGGCGCGTACAACGAGTTCGCAAGGTTATAGAGCCCATAGGAGAGAGCAGGCCTGACTGGGAGATCATATGCGATCTGGGACGCAGGCTAAGCGCGAAGCTGGACCGGGGCGCCGAGTCTGAATTCACCTACGACAACACCTCGGAGATCTGGACAGAGATGGCAGCGTTGACACCCAGTATGGCCGGGATATCCTACGAACGGCTGGACAATGAGGGCGGCATCCAATGGCCGTGCCCCACTCCGGACCACCCCGGGACGCGCTATCTGTACGAAAATGACTTCCCGAGGGGCGACCGGGCGAAGTTCGTGGCGTTCGACCAGGGTCCAGCAGCCGAGGAGCTGCCGTCCAAGCGCTTCCCGCTCATCATGAACACAGGCCGCGTCCTCTACCACTGGCATGGCGGAACCATCACGAAGCGAGCCGAAGGGCTGCTGGCCCGCTCACCTGAGCTTGAGATCGCTATGCACCCGGATGACGGCGAGCGCTACAACGTGGCCGACGGCGAGTGGATACGGGTCAGGTCGCGGCGTGGTGACCTGGAAGGTCGAGTGCTGTACACGGAAAAGAACCGTGCGGGCGAGATTTTCGTGCCTTTTGTGAAGCTGCAAAATCACGCAGCCAATTTCCTGACAAACGCCGCCTTCGACCCCGAATCCAAAATCCCAGAGTACAAGGTCTGCGCTGTACGCATCGAGAAGATCTCGGAGGCGTAGCTCTGACTCTAGAAGACCTTGTCTGGCCCAGGTGAAGATAGGCGATCTCCCCTAGCCTACCTTGCCATACTCACGCGTCGCCATTACCATCTTCTTGCACCCATTGACGCAAGGAGAGGTCGCGAATGACGCAGCGCATCACGCAGTTGCCGAAGCCGGACGCAGGGCAGTACAGCGAGGACCGCAAGCTGTTCCTCGTGCCCAATTTCATGATCCCGCCGAATGCTCCCAAGGAGGGCCAAGACCTGCTTGAGGGCTACTGGTCTGAGGTTCGCAGCCACATAGAGAACCTCGAAAGGTCGCTTGGCAAGGTAGCCCACGTATACCACGAGATCGTCTATAGCGACGGCGACGAGGGCATGGGCATGCTCCAGGAGGTCAACCCCAGGGGTTCGGCGTTCATCCAGGTTCTATGCCAATCTGACGCGAAATTAGAGGCGGCCGAGGACAAGGCTTTAGTTGAGGAGAGCATGGATTGGCAGAGGTGCCTCACCCTCGGACTCGCCAGCGAGAAGGTCGCAAGAACAGCCATGGAAGGCTTCCAGGAGGCGACCCAGGGTCGCTTCGATCACATCGCGAAAAAGATCGACGACACCCTCAAAGTGGGCGAGTCGAGCGTCTTGTTCATTGGCGAGGGCCACCGGATCCAATTCCCCTCCGATATTCGCGTATTCTACGTGGCGCCTCCATCCTTGGACGCCCTCAAACGCTGGCTCTCGAACCCAACACCGATGCCGGATCCGCCCGCACCGATCGATCTTGAGACGACCGACGAGTGACGGCTTAGCATGCCTACAAAAGCGCCGGGGCTCCGTTCTCGCGAGTGGCTAGACACCCCTGAACTTTACGGGTGGCTGAGGCGCGCCGCCCTGCGATCCCAGGGCTTCGGCGAACAGCTCCTCGATGACCGTCCCATCATCGGCATCTGCAACTCCTGGTCTGAGCTGACCCACTGCAACGCCCATCTGAGGCAGCTTGCGGAGGCCGTCAAACGCGGCGTCTGGCAGGCAGGCGGGCTACCTCTCGAATTCCCCGTCATATCACTGGGCGAGTACAACATGCGCCCGACGACCATGCTCTACCGGAACCTCATGAGCATGGACGTCGAAGAGTCGATCACCGCCAACCCCCTGGACGCCGTCGTGCTATTGTCGGGCTGTGACAAGACCACTCCCGCAATGATGATGGGCGCGGCCAGCGCAGACATCCCGGCTATCATCGTGACAGGCGGACCGCAGCTAAAGGGAGAGTGGCGCGGCGATGAGCTAGGCACCTGCACCGATTGCCGCCGCTACGAGCAGGAGCTGCGAGCGGGCCGCATTACGCAAGAGGAGTGGCTTGACCTGCAGGGCAGCATTATCCGGAGCCCGGGTCACTGCGGGGTCATGGGCACCGCCTCAACAATGGCGGCAGTCGCCGAGGCAATGGGCATAGCGCTGCCGGGCAACGCCGCCATCCCGGCGGCCGACTCCCGCCGAGCGCTCCTTGCCGAAAGCGCGGGTCTGCGGGCGGTCGCGCTGGCTCAGGAGAATGTGCGCCCCTCCGCCATCATGACTCCGTCCGCTTTCGACAATGCCATCCGTGTCGTGCACGCCGCTGGCGGCTCTACCAACGCCATCATCCATCTAACGGCAATAGCGGGCCGGTTGGGCATTTCACTGCCCCTATCACGCTTCGACGAACTATCACGCGACACCCCCCTATTGCTCGACCTGAAGCCATCGGGTCGCTTCCTGATGGAGGACTTTGCATACGCAGGCGGACTGCCCGCCCTGTTGGCCGAACTGGCGCCGAAGTTAGATCTCGACGCGCCCACGGTCTCCGGCGCAACCCTCGGTGCAAACATCGAAGGGGCGACAGTCCACAACACCGATGTAATCCGCGCATTTGGGGAGCCAATATCACCCGAAGGCGGCCTGGCAGTTCTAACGGGATCTCTCGCGCCAAACGGGGCTGTGATCAAGACGTCGGCGGCGTCACCCGAGTTACTCACACACCGTGGCCGTGCCGTCGTATTCGAGGACCACGACGACTTGCTAAGCCGCATAGATTCTGAGGATTTGGATGTTGAGCCCGAGGATGTTCTTGTGATGCGCGGCGCGGGGCCTCTAGGCGCCCCTGGCATGCCAGAGTGGGGTTTCCTGCCGCTGCCAAAAAAGCTGCTGCGCCGCGGGGTGCAAGACATGGTGCGGCTCAGCGACGCCAGAATGAGTGGCACAGCCTTCGGCACTGTGGTCGTCCATATTGCCCCTGAGTCGGCGGCGGGCGGTCCGCTAGCCGCCGTACGTAACGGCGACATCATAGAAATGGACGTCGCAAACCGGCGACTCGACCTGCTCGTGGACGAGAGTGAAATCAAGAATAGACTGGCCGCAGCACCCCCAAAACAGGTCCGGCGGTCTCGCGGCTACGGCTGGCTATTCGAGCAGCACATCATGCAGGCCGATCAAGGTTGCGACTTCGACTTCCTCACAGCAACTGGCTTTGCGGACAACGTCGCCACATAGTCTTCCTTGCTTGGGTCATCACCTCTTTTTGGGCGGTAGCGTCTCCCCTAGCCATCTGCGCAGGTCTGCCAGGACGTCTGGGGTGATCTGGTGATCCATGTCGTACTCGTGGTACTCAGGGTCGTATCCATTGGTCTCGAGAAACTGGCGGGCTAATTGGGCAGCTTTGACCGGAATCATCGAGTCGGACGTGCCGTGTGAGATGAAGATAGGCTGGTCACGCGCCTGTGGCAGCCGTTCCCGCATATCGCCGCGCCCAGGGATCTGGGCGCTCAGCGCCACGAGTCCTCGGAAGATATCCGGTCGTGGCAACCCGTGCCGAAATGTCATCATCCCACCCTGCGAAAAGCCACCCAGGACAACGTCGCCGGCCTCCACACTGTATTTGTCCATGACATCCGCTAAACAACCCTGGAGTTGCTCCTCGGAGGCGCCTTCGTCATCGAAACCCTCACCCACCGGGACACTCCACGCATACCCGACCATCCCCGGCGCGAGCTCGATCCGTGTCGGCGCATTAGGAAACACGTAGATGTACCCACTGGTATCGAGCAGTGGTACTAATCCGGCCAGGTCTCCCATATGTGAGCCGTAGCCGTGCAGCAATATGACCATCGGATAACTGTCGCCTTGTCGATATCCGTCGGGCTCCACCACTTGATATCGCAAGCTTTGGCCTCTGAACTGCCTGGTTTCCAAGATTCCTCCTGTGTTGTGACGCGAACCACAAACGGTCCTTTTGACTTGATGGGAAGCAACGCGTTGAATTAGAATCGACTCTATGGGCCCGCGTGGCTCACTCGATAGTTTGATGCCTGAATAATACTTAGAGGTGGCGATTGAGCAAGTTCATAGATATGCTGTCGAAGGTGGATGAGCAGGCCCCAGCGCCTATGGGATTTGGCATGAGAAATAGGGACCGACGCGCGGCCAACGCGCTGGCTATCGCCGGCACGACGGCACCTTCGGGCCTCACCAAGGCCAAAGTCGCTGCAGAGACAGTCGATGCAGTCCTGCTGACATCTACCGACAAGGCCGAAAAGACCCTCGACAAGGCCGCCTCCAAGCTGAAAGGCGGACTATGGGGCGTTCGCGGTAGGGCGGTCAGCGCCAATCAGGCTCGCCACCTGGCCGAGTCGGGTTGTGACTTTATAGTTTTTGATGCCGAGGGGACCTCGGCTGCACTCCTTGATATTGAGGATTTCGGCAAGATAGTTACTGTCGGTGACCATCTGGACGAGGACACGGCCCGCAGCATCGCTGGAATTCCCATCGACGCCGTGTTGTATACCCCGGGCGAACTTGACCTTCCCCTAACCGTCGGTGCGCTCCTAGCGATCAGTCGGGTGCGCGGGCTGCTCGACCTACCCTACATCATGGCCGTCTCAGAGGCTATCACTGGCGACGACATTGCCGCCCTCCGGAACGTTGGAATCGCTGGACTGGTGATGGACCTCTCCGCGCCGGACGACATCGCCAGCACCGCGAAGGCAATCGCAAGCTTGCCCAGGCGAAAAAACAAGCCGAACCGAAGCAGTGCCCTGGTCCCACGCGTGGCTGCCGATCAGCCACAGGAATTAGACGAAGACTACCCCGACGAAGACGAGGAGTACTAGGGACGAAATAGATACCTTTGGGCCGGCTACCTACCCTCGGACAGCCGGTCCGCCAGGTACTTGGGCAACCCGTACTCTTCCATCTTGTCCTGAGTAGTCTTGATGTCGTACTCCACCCGGAAGTGGACCACAGTGCCATCATCGGAATCGTACACGGCGTAGCTCGCCCTGGGATCGCCGTCTCGTGGCTGACCAACACCCCCGGGATTGACGATGATTCGCTCGTTACCAAGTGGGACCGGGTCGTCCAGCCGAAATTCGAGAAACTTTGGGCCGTCCTGCCCCGTTACGCACAGAAACGGGACATGCGAGTGGCCAACCAAACATCTCGGGGTGGTGAAGTGCTGGAAGCTGACGGCGGCAACGGGGACCGAAACGACATACTCCCACACAGGATCCCTTGGGCTACCGTGGACCATCGTAAAATCCTCGACCTCGATCCTGAGCGGCAGACTCGCCAACCAGTCCGCGTCTTCGGTGGATATCTGTTCGGCTGTCCACCGGGCTGCTGCAGCGGCGTAGTCGTTGAAAGACTCCAGGCTTAGGCGACCAAAGGCCGCCAGGTCGTGGTTGCCGGCAACAGCCCTGAGCTCGTGGAGGCGCAGCAGCGCAATACACGCTGAGGGGTCGGGGCCGTAACCGACCAGGTCGCCTAGAGACCAGATCTCATCGAATCCGCCACGGTTCTTAGCGTCCTCAACGACGCTCTCCAAGGCCTCCAGGTTACTGTGGACATCGGAAACGATTAGCGCTCTCAAATTATCTAGCCCTCATGTTGACCTATAATACACTGGCGCCTGCCAAAGTTTACACGAAGGGTAAGCCGTCGTGGCTGGCCGCCCTCCGGAGCATGAGACCTTGACGACTCAGCTTACGATCATTACGTCCGGCGCCGACGAGACCCGCCGTGTTGGCGCGGCAATGGGACGCGCCGCGCAGGCGGGGGACGTGATCCTGCTCCACGGCGAACTGGGCGCAGGTAAGACGACGCTGACCCAGGGCATACTACGCGGCCTCGGCGGCGACGATTATGCCAGCAGCCCCACATTCGTGCTGATTTCGGAGTACACGGCCAGGCTGACCCTATACCATGTGGACCTTTACAGGATTAGCAAACCGGAAGACACCTTTGAGCTAGGACTGGACGAGATATTGGACGGCGATGGGCTGTGCGTCGTGGAGTGGGCGGAGAGGGCCCTAGACCAGTTCCCAGTCGAGCGCCTGACGGTCGAGTTGCTCCGGACCGGAGATGAGACTCGCAGCCTGGTAATCAAGGCCAGCGAATCCGGCTACACTCGCTACCTGCAAGAGATCTCTACCATCGGCACGTCCCGGCAAGCATACGGTCAGGCATCTAATGGCGCGGAAAGCTAGAGACAGACCTATGGAAATCTGCATCGATACGGCTACTCGATACGCCTCCGTGGCACTGTCATCGCAGGGCGAGGTGACGGCCGAGTTTTCCTGGCGGTCGGCTCAGAACCACTCCGTGGAACTGGTTCCGGCGATGCGGCTCGTGATGGAACAGGCCGGTGTGCAAATAGATGCCATCGAGGCCGTGTTCGTCGTACGCGGGCCGGGTGGTTTCAGTGCATTACGCGTAGGGATCAGCGTGGCAAAGTCGCTCGCCGTGGGTCGCGGCATCCCGCTGGTTGGCGTCGGCACGCTTGAAGTGGAGGCTAGTCCGTACCTGGGTCTTGGACTACCAGTGTGTGCGGCGGTAGGCGCGAGCCGGTCAACGGTTTACGCCGCCACCTTTGACGGAGGTCTAGTGGAAGCCACCGCAAGCAATCTCCGGGTCGAGAGCCACGAGGAGCTAGCATCGTCTGTGGATCAACCGACGCTGTTTTGCGGCGAAGCCGTCGAAGGACTGGCGGATATGTTGAAGAAGAGTCTCGGTGATGCCGCAGTCATCGCCAATAGCCCGTCTCCGACCAGGAGACCGGCGGTGGTGGCCCAACTTGGCTACTCCGAGTTGGAGGCCACCGGGGGCGAAGACCCTGCCTTCCTCCAACCTCAATACATGCGTTCAGCCCAAATCAACTCCGCCAAACGAAGGAAGTGAAAGCCCCAACGCTCATTTTTTCGCGTCGATGAGATCAGGCGAGCGTTACATGGGCCTGAGGGGACACCGCCTGTCAACGATTCTATAGCTTGGCCAGAAATAGTACACAACAATGGAGGCACGAAAGCATTGCAGAAGACACTAGTACTGCTGAAACCCGATGCAGTCCAAAGGGGACTCGTCGGTGAACTCGTATCGCGGCTGGAGCGTAAAGGGCTGAAACTTGTGGGGATGAAGCTGGTCAGAATGGACGACGCCCTTGCCCGCCAACACTACGCCGAGCACGTCGACAAGCCCTTCTTCAAGGGGCTGGCGGAGTTCATCACATCGGGACCGCTGGTGGCTATGGCGATCGAAGGCGAAGACGCGATATGCATGGTGCGTACGCTAATGGGCGAGACCAACCCCGCCAACGCGGCGCCGGGCACCGTCAGGGGCGACTACGCCGTGTCCATCGGACTGAACCTGGTGCACGGTTCCGACTCGCCTGAGTCGGCCCAACGCGAGCTTGCGCTTTTCTTCAAGGAAGACGAGATTCTGGAGTACGATCGCGCTACCGACCCCTGGATCATTGAATCCTGACGGTCTCGGTGGCCTGAGACCAGGCCTCTTCGAGGTGGTAGAACTCCCGTCTATCGGGAGTGAAAATATGGACAATCACGTCGAGGAAATCCAGCAGCATCCAGCCACCTCCCGGGGTTCCCTCCCGGTGGTGGCGCTGGACACCGGCAAGCCTCAGGGCATCTTCCACGTCGTCGGCGAGGGCACTCATCTGCCGCGCCGACTCTGCGGTCATAATTACAAAGTAATCCGCGAAATCGCTGACCCCGCGCAGGTCTAGCATGACGATGTCCGAGGCAAGCTTGTCTGAACCCACGTCAACGACGACGCGTGCTATGTCCGCAGAAGACAGCATTTTAGTATCCGTTCCCATGGCAAAATTATATGTCGCGCCGCCCAAGCGGTCAACGTGGGACGGCGCCCCTGCGCGCCCCCGTAATCACTCAACCGTGGGCACCGAGACATCATAGCCACCGGGGAACCAGCCGCCCATGCGTGGGATAGACGCAGTGTACTCCCTCCACCGCCGATAGGGCTGTATACCAGTGGCATCCCAGGCGCATGTCAGTTCTCATACCTTGCCTTAGTGAATTTGTAGCCCCCGAGTCGCCGTGCTAGAATCCCCGTTGACTCTTGAAAATCCCCGGCCGAGAGGTCACGATGGCACTACCAGCGCATTTGAAATTCGGAATATTTCTGGGCCCGTTCCACGCTCTCGGTGAGAATCCAACTCTCGCCCTCCAGCGCGACCTGGAACTGGTCGAGTGGATCGACCACCTGGGGTTCGACGAAGCGTGGATAGGCGAGCACCACAGCGCCGGGTGGGAGACCATCGCCTCGCCGGAGCTGTTCATCGCTGCGGTGGCCGAGCGGACCCGGCATATCAAGCTTGGCACAGGCGTCCTGAGCCTTCCGTACCATCACCCCCTCATGGCCGCAGATCGCATGGTGTTGCTCGATCACCTGACCAGGGGACGCATCATGATGGGAGTCGGCCCCGGCGCACTCGTGTCCGATGCGTACATGATGGGCATCGACCCGCCCACCCAGAGACCTCGCACCGAGGAGGCGCTGGGCGTCATCATGCGACTGCTCACGGAGGATGAGCCGATCACCCATCAGTCGGACTGGTTTACCCTCAAGGAAGCGCAGCTGAACCTGCGGCCCTACACACAGCCTCACTTTCCAATTGCCGTCGCTGCTTCCCAGTCCCCATCCGGGATGGTGCTGGCGGGCAAATTCGGCACGGGCGTGCTTTCTGTGAGCGCCCTGCGAGGCGGTGCTGTCGTCCACAAACTTGACCAGTTCTGGAAGATCGCGGAGGAGACGGCCGAAAAGCATGGCAATACGGTCCGGCGTGAGGAATGGCGTCTGGTTATCCCGGCCCACTTGGCCGATACAAAAAAAGAGGCTCTGGAACAGGCCCGCGAAGGCGCGGCGAAGTACCAGCGCGACTACTTCGAGGACACGATGGGCTTTCCCGTGGCCTATGACGGCCCTGCGGACAAGATCGTCGATCACATGGTTGACGAGGGCGCGTGGTGCATCGGCACGCCGGACGACCTGGTAGACACCATCAACAGGCTCAACGAAGACAGCGGCGGTTTCGGCGGCATCCTGATCCAGGCAGCCGAGTGGGCTGCGACACGCGAACAGACGCACCGGAGTTATGAGCTAATGGCCCGTTACGTTATGCCCCAATTCCAGGGCTCCCTGACGAGCCTTTCCAGGTCTCAGGAATGGGCGTCCGTAAACAGGCATGATTTGATGGCGCTGCGCACCAAGTCCCTGGACGCCGCCACAAAGCAGTACGACGGAAAGAAGTAAAGTCATGGAGAGCACCCGAGAGGTCCGCCTTGAGAAACTTACTCGCCGCGAGTTCCGCCAGGCCCTCGAAGTCGGTAGCTTCAAGGCGGCCATAATCGCGACGGGTAGCATAGAACAGCACCTGGAACACCTGGCGTTCCCCCAGGACATCGCCTCCAGCACATATGTCGCCGAGAAGGCCGCAGCGCTGCTTTATCCCGACGTGGTGGTAGCCGTACCAATATCCATCGGCATCGCTGAGCACCACATGCACTTCCCCGGCACGATGTCTGTGAAGCCGGGCAGTTGGCTTGCGGTGGTCTTCGACGCGGTGGAAAGTCTCGTTCGCCACGGCATTCGCAATGTTCTTATTTTGAACGGACACGGCGGCAACGTCGCGCCTGTCGAGGGAGTCATCCAGCAGTGGCGGCTGCACCTCACATCGACCTTTGGAAACCCGCTCTCTGCCGAGACATCTGAGAGCATCCATACACACACCGACTATACCGAGGCCCTCCTCGACCGCGATAACCCTGGCCTGGACCTGCGGTTCAACAGCTACTGGGACCTCATACCAGATGAGCTTGCCAAAGAGGTGCTGGACTCCGGGGAGTACCCCGGCCACGCTGGGGAGTTCGAAACCTCATTCGCTCTGCACGCCTTGCCCGATAACGTGCGATGGGACCACGCCGAAGCGTCCGACCCGGACGCTGCCCGCGCCACCGCCGAAAAGGGCCGAGCACTGGCAAATGCAGCTATCGAGGGAACGGCCAGCCTGCTCAGGGACATGCTGAAGTAGGGGCTCACTGGTTCAGGTCACCCGACTGACATCTTAGGGGATTATCGGTAGTACGACATGTGACGGGCGGGCTGCTTCGGTAAAGACGGTGTTGCTGGCTTTGACCGTGTGAGTGTGCCGACCAAGAGCCTCGCCGGTGTTCGGGTTGATATCAAACTTTGGGAAGCTGCTGCTAGCTACGTCCACCCGTATGCGATGCCCGACCACAAACTTGTTGCTTGTGGGTGGTAGGTTGATGCGGACTTCGTATGCCGTTCCGGGCTCCATTAACTCTGCTTTGTTATAACCATCGCGGAAACGACATCGAATGATCGAGTCGGCCAGGTTCAGATGGTAACCCTCGGGGTAGTCATCGCTGGATGGGTACACGTCGAGCAACTTGGCAGTGAAGTCAGTGTCGGCCGCCGATGACGATACCCACAGCGTCACCGCCACCCCGCCTGTAATCTCGATGTCCTCCTCCAGCGGCTCGGTCTCGAAGACAAGCACGTCTGATCTCTCCTCCAACAACGGGTATGGCGGCATGGAGCCGAACCGGTCCGGCTCCTCCTTCTGGTGCGCACCACCCTCGATCAGCAGGGGCCTAGCTCGATAGCGCGGCGGCCACTGCGCCGGGTCGACGCCACCAGGGACGCGCACTAGCTCTGAGAGCCCGGTCACAGACGCGGCGATACTAGGCACCGGATGGTCCGGGTCATGGATGTATGTCGACGGGAACTCGTCTGCGCGCGGCGGTGCGTCTGTAAGCCCGCCACCGGCGCGCATGTGTAACGTCCTGAGAACCGTCTGCTCCAGGGGCCACTGCCTCTCCGACCGCCATGCGCCGCCGTGTTCCAACCGCCCCTGTTCGTTCCGCCGACCGCTCCCTCCACCCATTACAAAAATGCGGACGGGCGAGTCGTCCTCGACACCTGTCTCGATGTCCTTGAGCCAGCGGTCGAACCAGCGAAGCCGGAGTGAGTTGTACACATGGCTGCCGAACCCGGCCTCTGGACCGAATTCCACGTCGCCAAATCTGGTCGCGCCGTTCCGCATCCCCTGGTGGGTCCATGGTCCCATGAGCAATCGCTGTGGAGTGTTGTTCTTGGCAGCCATCGTCGCGTACTGATCCGTCGTCGCAACCGCGAAAGGATCGTACCAGCCGCCAGAAAATACACCTGGAATATCGGCCGCGCGGGCAAAGTGACGGGCTTGGTCGCAGGTCTCCATGGCCCAGAGATCGTTGTACTCGCCATCGTAGTAGTAGTGGAAGAGCACGTCTTCCAGATTGGGAACCCTGTACAGGGGCGTCTCACCGGGCCTGAAGGGCATTTCAGAGACCAGACGGCCGATGTCCTCCCATCCCTCAATCACCTCTCGCAAAGCCGCCGGGTCGTCTCGTATCTCCTGGCTATCATGGGCGTGCATGAACAGCGCGCCGAACATCTGTAGTGACATCGCCCCGCCCTCACGAGACTGGTGGGAGAAGATGTTCGTCGGAGCGACGTCCACCCATATGGCGGTCAGGTGAGGCGGCCGGTGCAACGACGCCGCTGTCTGAACAATACCGCCGTGGGAGCTGCCCACCATGCCGATACGACCATCTGACCAATCCTGGGCTGCGATCCACTCTACGGTGTCGTAGCCATCCTGGCCCTCAAGGGGGTTGGCCGTATGGTGGTACTGGCCGGTGCCCTCGGAGGCGGACCGGCCGCGCTGATCCTGGAGCACCACCGCGTATCCCCTGGGCGCGAAATAGTCCGCGACGGGAGCAACCCACAACTCGGGCCAAGTCTTGTCGTAGGACGTGCGACCAAGGATCGTCGGTAGAGGGCCGTCCACGCGCTCGCCGTCGATTGCAGGCCAGTAGATATCAGCCGCCAGCCGCACGCCGTCGCGCATCGGGACCATCACGTCCTTGGCGACGACTACGCCATGGTCAGGTGACGATGGGCCCATGCTGTGCTCCTCTACTTCAGTCCAGCGGATCGAAAAAGGTCAGGTCGGCGCCGAAGCTTTCCATTGCTGCAACCGCATCCCCACGCATTCGTGTCCTAATCGTGCGTGTTCGATGACTCAACTCCGTACTATGTTCGACCAGAGGAAACTGGAAGGTTATCCACTTGCCGACAGGGGGCTCGGCTATGAATGCATAGCCCTCCGTCTGTAGAGCCTGGCCTGGCACTCCATCGATCCGTAACGCGTCCCGATCAACCCACGGCGGGATCCGCACGTACAGTGGCGCTGGTCGCTTGACTCGGACCCTGAGGGCCGGATGCGTGTACGGGGACTCCACTTCGATGTCTGGGGTCTCGTGGTCGAAGAGCAGGTTCACGTGGTGCCCTGCCTCGTTATAGGTCGTCGCAGCCCTCAGGGCCTCGCATAGCGAGCCGACAGTGCCTCCGACGATGTCCAGGTTGAATTTCACGTCGGGTGCGTCCAGCGGCTCGTGGCCATAAGGCGCGGGGAACCCGAAAGCGCCCTGTAGACGGGCAGCCACGTCGCGCATGCCGTCAACGCCGTCGAGGTTCGGGGGCTGTGCGATGAATGAGACATCGCGGAGCTGCGACGGGAGGATGTGGCACCTGAGAATACGCTCGGCGTCGTGGTAGCCCTCCGCAAAACCCCACTTCCCCAGGAGCAGCGCCGTCTCCAGAATGTCACCGCTGTTGTTGACCTCGCCCTTGTCGGGGTCCCTGCCCTCGCCACTGCTCTCGACGACCCAGCCAAACTCGTCGCGGATGTCCCACAGGCCATGGTCGTAGAACGCCTTGACCCTTTGCATCAGCGACAAATCGGAGGTCAGGTCGGCCAGTTGGGCCAACGACGACATTACGCAGGTGGTCGAGTGAGTGTGGTCGCCGAAACTCTCGCGATCATAGCTACCGTCAGCAGTGAAAACCTCAGCCACGCACTTGTCTTTCAACACCGTGGCCAACTCCAGCGCCGGCCCATAGCCGGTCGCCCTGTAGTACTTGACCAGCGGCCCGATGGCCCTCGCCAGGCCATGCATGAAGGGCTGGTTTCGCATCGTCGTGAGGCCGTGGTTTTGCTCTAGCCGGTCATAATCCCAATCGCGGTCCGGGTCCCAGTACTCGTTGATAGCGGCGAGTCCGGCCTCCGCGATGGCGCGGGCGCGGGCGGAGTCTCGATACTTTGCCAAAGCGTACAGAGCGTGGAAGCCTTCACGAGCATGGTGTGCCACGAAATTGGTCAACGGGCCACCTACCTCATCCCGGTTGAGGGGGAACGCAATAGGCCCGCCGTACGAAAAGAAAGCAGCTCGGGCATGGCGGTCGACGGAGTCCTCGTCGATCTTGATGCCAGCGGCGTCCTCGGCATTGAGCAGCGCGTTCAGATGACGCCCAGGCACGTGGCTCTCCGACGCCCCTGGGCTAAAGGCCATCCTGGCCTGCGGCCGGACCACCACGTCGAAGAAAGGGATGTCGCCGTCGCCGTCGTCTGCGTCGAATACACGGCCCATGGTCTCGCAGCCGAGACGAATGGCCTCGCGGATATCTGTCGTGTTGACGTCAGTCAGTTTCACTGCAACCTCCTGCCAACTAGGTCACCTTCGCCAGCTTCTGAAAGCTGCGCACGCCGTCGGCTTCTAGGCCCAGGTTGTTATTGTTGGTCCAAGCTACCTCACCCAGATACAGGTCTCCCCGGGAGTCCAGGCACATGCCATGGGGTGCAACGAACTGCCCCGGCGCTGTTCCCATGCCAGATTCACCTACCCTGGCCAGGCGATTGCCAGTGGTATCGTAGATGCTGATCCTGGGGCCAATGTTCGGCAACTCGCGGTTCACGTTCATGCCCCAACCCAACTCGCCGACGTAGACGTGCTGCTCCTCGGACACATACACGGTGCAGGGGCGGTGCATATTGACCCACTGGGTCTCGTACTTGCCGTTTGAATCAAATATCTGGATTCGGTGATTCTCGCGGTCGGCCACGTAGACCCAGCCATCTCGGTCGGTGGCGATGTTGTGAACGATGTTGAACTCGCCAGGATCGGTGCCGGGCCCGCCCCAGGAGAAGAGCAGCTTGCCGTCCGGCGAGTACTTGTGGACCCGGGAGTTGCCATAGCCGTCGGAGACGTACAGATCGCCGGTTCGCGGGTCA
>CAJWER010000039.1 GCA_913030785.1 uncultured Chloroflexota bacterium
CCTACCTCTAAGATCTTGGCAATAAAGAGATCGTCAGGATCACTAGAGGGTTCCTGGTGGGTCCTACGAGAGCCAGGATGGCGCTTAGACATGATGTGAATTCCTACCGGTTCCGGTCACCTATTTGGGCCTTAGGAAACAAGCCAAAAGCTAGGCGGGACATGGATTTGGGTCAACGGGAATACTACTCACCAGACACCTTATGGTCGTATCCTGCCAAAGCCCACAACTCCTGCGGCTTAAGAAGTTGAAAACATCCATTGGGCTTCGTTCCGATGACTGCGTCGTACAACCAGTCGTTAATAAGGGTCGTTACCGTGGCCCGGTGGGCACCTGCCAAGTCCGCCAAAACTTGGTGGGTGAATCGGACTGACAGGTCGATCCCTCTTCCGGCCTTATCTCCACAGCGCACCCCCAGATCAAGGAGATGTTCCAACGCTTCATGATGCAGTACCACATGTCTCCCGACTTCTACGGCAATGTGGACCACCATCTGATGGGCTTCCACATCGAGGAGGCAGTCTTCGCCCCCCTGTACTATGGCTATGGCGGCGAAGACAGCGGGTCGCCAATTAGGAGCGCGAAGGGTCAGCGCTCCGAGCTGGCCCGCGACATGGAGAGGGTAATCCTGGAACGGGCTCCCAAAGTGATCCTCGTACTGTTGCATGCGTCCCCCGAGGTCATTAGGCGGAGGATGGCGGCCCCAGAGGACAATCGGACAGCGCCGCGAGACTCGGAGCCCTTCGGCCCTCCAACTGCGAGGGTGGTCCAGGATGGCGATGTCGAGTATGTGCTGGATCGATTCGAGGAGGAGTTCCAAGACTCGTTGATCTCAAATCGTTTCGCGCTCGACACCTCGACAGCGACCATCAACGAGACAATGGTCCAGTTCATCGAAAAAGCGGTCCCGCTGCTCTCGACCGAGGACCGCCGCCAGATCGAGGAGTCTCAGGCGTAGGCACAGCCCGGCATGTTCGTTGTAGGTCAATCGAACCGCCATCCCGACAACTACCGATGCAAAGGCCCCTGGAGCGGAGCGTGAGGTCCAAGGATTTGAGGATAAAGGGGACAAATAAACCCCGCATCGGAGACCCCAAGGATAGACGTCATGGCCATCGCAGACGGTACTGCCGTTGCGCCGGGCATGAGTTACTCTCTAGCCTCCTGGATGAAGTGGTGCCGCGCCTATGGCATAAGTTCCTGGCGCGCCCTGGAGGGCTGAACGCGGTTTTGGCGCACCTGTCTGCAGCCTCGCCCGACAGCCTCTCACTGCCGAAAATACGCGACCTCGTAGTGGAGTCCGCCGATAGAGCCGGAGATCGTGGATTCCAGACGTTGCTGTCCTACCTGCGCCAACGCGGTACCTTTCCTCCGACCGCACTACAACTGCTCGACGACGCAGTCAGGCGAGGGAATTTCGCGGGGATTGATCGGGCAATAATGCTGACGACCGAGTGGGACCGGATCGAGGCTCAGTCAGGTTTGACGTGTCCCCCAGCATGGATCCGAGAGTACTGGTATGCCGAGGCACTGGCCGGGCGCGTCACCGGGAAGCCGATAGTCGCGGTTCCGGCCCAGATCGCCGATGCAGCAAAACGCTTGGATGATCTAGGCACGGCCGCTCGATCTTCCATCAACGACGTTCCGGCTGATATCTACGACCTGTACGGACCTATCTTCACGGCGCTCGATGTAGTGGCAGCCGCAGAGATCGCGATCGAAGTGGAGGCCAAGGGACCGCGTGTGTTGATCGAGGCCATCGGTGAGTTGCTCAAGATGCTGTCGCTGCGGGAGGTCCAGAAACGCCTTGCGGCGTTGCGCGACTGGAGCGTACACATGGGCACGAGCGACATGGTAATCACGCCGGCGCTGGCCGAGTTCTTGTCACAACCTGGAGAGTTCTCCTCAATTCTTGAAGAGCTTGGCCGCCTTATCGGCGAGACTCGGGGTGGCCGGTTCCAAGCTAAAGATCCGGTCCAGCGCGATCTGGTATTCAGCAAATATTTTCACGAATACGCCCGGCTCGACGGGGTCTTCAGACGATTACCGTACCCTAAAGAGTCGTTAGGGGAGTTGTACCAGCGCTTCACTAAACTTCCGGTGCTCTCGCACGATGGGCCCAGCGAGGCCCAAATCGATGGTGACCTCGACGTCGAAATCCAGCGGCTGTCCTACGAGGCCGTGGGCCTGCTGCGGTTCCTGCGGCGGTTCCACGCCGGTACGTCAAGGCCGGTGGTGGTAGTCGGAAACAACCGCTACGGCCGACAGTGGCTGGTCGAGCCGCTGGAGCCGTTCCTGAGCCGGGATTTCACTCTCCGATACGACGGCGTGCCATCTCACCAGTCCATGCGGCTGGGCGTCCCCCATGCGCGGAATTTCGAGTGGTCAGCAGACAACACCGGGCCCTGGACACCGGACGCTTTCCCAATGGAGTTTGTGCGGCAAATTGCTGAGGAGATGCCTCACGTGGTAGTCGTCGACAGCATGAGCCCCGGACGGTACAGCGGACTGTCGATATTCTCACGCGCCACGAAAACCTACGCGCACTGGTTCGTTGCATTCAACGATGTCCGTGGCAGCGAGCTTGCAGCCAATTTTATGCCATCAGGACACCTGGAAGAGTTGCGACACTGGTACGAATACGTTCGGCTTCGACAGCAGCTCAAGGAGTGGGTCAGGCCGGGCCCAGGCTACGGGCTCGGTCTCTGGACCCCGCAGCTAACGGAAGAAGCCCAACTCGGGGAACTGACCGTGCCCGGAACACCAGCTATTCTCGACAGCGATGAGCCGCAGGTGGTTTTGGCGAACCCGATGATCTACACCGACGATGCGCTGCCGAGCCACCTTCGTGGCACCCGGCCCTACTTCTTTGATGGACCGGAGGGGCTCGCAAAGGAGCGGATCGTGTTCGGATTCGGGCCGTACGGTTTTCAACCAGAGGTTCGAGGTACGATGACAGCCAGTCTGGTGGCAAAGATCCAGAAGCGCATTACCGCCGAGGTCGCCGATATGGTATCCGAAGACGGCGAGGTCATGATCGACAACGAACCTGGAGGGAATCCCCGATGAGACGAAAACGAACAATATACTTTAACGACGCGCGTCACTACTACCTGTTCGTGTTCGAGCCTCCCATGTCGTTGGAGGATGCATGGCGGCCGGTGGACGAGGTCGCAGGAACGTCCGTGGACACATTCAGCTACGGGGTCGAGCGCGGCGACGGGCTGTTCTATCCGTCGAAGGTCGGCATGCGTTTTGGGGCAGACATCCAACCCTTCGAGCAGGCGGCGTATTGGCGACTCTGGCACAACATGCAGTCCTTGATTGACCGAGGACTGGACCCGCTAACGGTGCTGATCGACCGTGCTCACGAGAAGGAGATGGAGTTCCTGGCATCCCTGAGGCTGGGGTGTTATGGAGACATGGATCCCGCCCACAACACGCGCACCGGCGGCAGGGGATTTATGATCCCGGAGGTGCGGAATCACGTCGCCGCCGTCCTTGAGGAGTTGGCGACCGATTACGACACCGACGGGGTCGAGTTGGATTTTGCAGCCCCGCCCGGTGGCGCGTCCCTCTACTTCCAGGATCAGGATGTGGAGGCGGGCACACCTGTCATGACTGACTGGACCCGCGAGGTGGCGGCAAAACTGAGAGGCCGCCGTCCCGATTCATTCCAGATCGGGGCGCGAGTCTACCCCACCGAGGAAATCAACCTGTCCGTAGGCGTAGACGTGAAAACCATGTTGAAGGAGCGGCTGGTGGATTTCGTGGTTCCAATGGTCTACGGCCACCATCTTCTGGACCCCGGGATGCCCATCGAATGGCTTATTGATGCCGCCCACGATTCTGACGTTTCCGTGTATCCGATGCTACAGCCCTACTACAGCGACGAGGGACGACGATTCCACACGGTGGACCATGCCACGCCAGCGATGATGCGGGCTGCGGCGGCAACCTACTGGGACCGCGGTGTGGACGGCATGTACACCTGGTTCCTGGAGTGGCCCCTAGGCGATGCCGAGCGACGCATATTGTCTGAACTGGGTAACCCCGATCTCGTGCACGAGGGGGACAAACACTACATCGTTGCAAGGCGCAGTAGCTCATACGAAGGGATGGGAATGCCGGCGTACCTGCCGATCGAGATAGCGTTCGACGACGTGGGAACGAAACACGGCATCCCGTTCTACGTCGCAGACGATCTCGACGAGACAGCCGACCCCGCAACCCGTGTCCGATTGCTGATCAACATCACCGACCTTGTGTCGGCCGATCAGGTATCGTTCTGGCTAAACGGGCAGTCGCTGGACGGCGAGGAGGGTCTACTTGCTTACGCTGGCTCTGTAGCCCCTTACGCCGGACAGTGGATAGAGTTTGAACTGTCGAGCGTAAGGCCAAGGCGGGGCGAGAACCTATTGGAGGTTTCCCTCGTAAAGCGACCGGAGGGCCTAATCGGCTCTCTGATCATCGAGGATGTGGAGCTCAAAGTTGAGCCCCGGTTTCACCCGCCTAAGCTGGCCCTCAACCGAACGCAAACTACCAAGACGCCGTGACCGGACTGGAGGACTTCCAATGAGCGCGCTACGACGAGTCGGACGGACCATCATCGCCACTGGCGGCGTTTCGACGCCGTCCGTAGAGCGCCTGGCCAACGGGGATATTTTGGCCTCCTACAGGCGCTATTTCCCTGGCTCAGGCGGGCCCGGTTTCAACTCCTGGAACGGCGAGGTCGTGCGATCGACAGATGGCGGTCGAACCTGGAGCGATCCGATTCTCCAGATCAGGCCGAAAAACCCCGGGGATTCTGAAAACTATCTGCCCTACTACGGGATGTCCCAGCTCGCAGACGGGACGATCCTGCTCCCGTGCATGAGTGTGCCCAGGGGCGTGTATATGCTGCATTCGAATGACAACGGTGAGACATGGTCAGGACCCGACCCGGTGGGCGACGATATTCCAGGGCTGGACTGGGACACCCTCGCGCCCTACGGCAAGATACGAACATTATCAGACGGCACGATGATCCTCCCCATAGTAGGTCGCAACCGAGGAGAGCCATACGACTCATCCTGCCATCTGAGATCGATTGATGGCGGAAATACATGGACCGAATTCGTGGTCCTGGCACAGGGTCTCGTGTTCTACAACGACGCGATAGAGCTACCTGACGGGCGAATGATGGCCATGATCCACAACGGCAATTCGCCCACCGGCCACGGAATGAGCCCGTTGCTATGGACCTGGTCGGAGGACCTGGGCAGAACGTGGAGCAAGCCAGAAATCGCCCCCGGGCCGATCTACGGCGGCTCACCGGCCCTATTCATGACCAAGAACGACAACCTGATCTGTGGCTATCGCTGGACCGGGGACGTAGATCAGGGATTCCTGGGAGTTGGGATCAGCGCATATCAACCCGAGGTGGGATGGAGCGGGACCTGGCAGGGAAGCCCTGATTTGCTCTGGCTGAGCCGCGGCGTCAGGGGACCATATCCGGGCCGGTCATTCGGCGGGTATCCGTCGTTCACATATGCCGACGACGAGCGCATCCTCTGCGCGTTCTACATGTCGTGGATGGGCGGAGGGGACTCGACGACCCAGGACATCGAGGGCGTCTATCTGGTAGAGGAGTAGCCAGTCGCCGTAGATGCCCGACTAATCCTCGTGGCTGGCTCTAGACGTCCCGGAGAAGACTTATCTCCTCGCGATTCGACATCCGCGCCACCCCCAGTGAAAACGGGGAGACAGGCAGGGCGTCGTAAACCTGTGGACTGTGTGCCAGGAACGACTCCGAGTCCGGAACACGCAGATGTATAGCGGCGAAATCGGCGAGCTTGGGCGCCGGTCGTTTCCCTTCCTTGGCATCCAGATACTGCGATCCGAATCTGGACATCGCCTGCACCTTCTTTTCGGCGACGTCGCTGATGTCGATGAGGGTCGTGGGCACACGCGGGAACACGCTCTCCTGAATATTAGTCTCGCCCGGCCAGACGTGGTAGAAGATCTGGGCGACTTTGTGAGGCCGATATGGCGTCCCCTTGCGTATCCCGGCGGCGGCGTCTACAGCGATCAGGACCATCTGCGTGGTACTCGCGTGGGCGGGAACACTGTCATAGGGCCAATGGGTGATTATGATATCGGGGCGCACGTCGCCTATGACGTCGGCTATCTCGTTGATGATCAGCTTGTCTGGGATGGCAACGTCATCGTCGTGACCCAGGAACCTCACGTCAGTGACCCCGACGTCCCCTGCTGCGCCTACAAGCTCTCGTTTCCTGTCCTCTACATGCGCATCCCAGTCGGGCATCTCGCCAGTCTCCGAAAATTCATCTATCGCCACCAGGTGGGTCCTCATTCCGTTGTATGCTGCCAGTGCACACACACGGTCTCCGAGCGCGACGTGTTTTGCCATAGTCCCACCCGCGTAGAGGATCGCGTCCTTGGGGTGGCCGCCGATGTTCAGGATACTCAGACGATCGTTCATTCAATCTTGCCTCTGTCTGGATTCCCCTCTGAGGGACGAGCGCCATTATCTCACAACGGTGTATCACGACCGATGGGCGTTCCATCTCAATATCGATGGTCAATTCGCCCAGTTCGGTGTACACTGCCCGACATGAATTTCCAAGGGTCACAGTCTGTACGTAGAAGGAGCTTCCATGAACCGGGATGAAGTCAAAAAACTGATCGTTGGACCCATCGCGACAGTTCCTACCCCTTTTGATGCCGACTTCGAGGTCGATCACGGCCGGATGGCCGAACTGACGAAGTGGTGGGTCGCAAACGGCCTCGTCAAGGGCAAATCGGTGATCAAGGTCGCCGCGGCCATGGGCGAGGGGCCGATGCTATCGGATGACGAGTTGCCTGCGCTCTTGCGCACGACCGTCCAAGCGGCGGACGACAAGGCAGCGATCATACTGGGGCTCGGCTACAAAGACACCAAGCGCACGATCGATGACGCGAAGCGCGCACAGGACTTGGGGGCGATAGCGCTCCAGGTCGTGCCGCCCATCTTCAACCTGCCTACCCAGGATGACATCCTGCGGTTCTTCAGCGACCTTTCGGACGCCATCGAGATTGGGATCATGGTCTACGTGACCAAAAGCATGCACACCCCGATCTATATGGACACCTATCGTAAGATGGTGGACTTCGAGAACATCGTCGCCATCAAGTGGGGCGCGGTCGTCGGTGAGTACGAGGACATCTACGAGCTGTCCGATAGGTTCAACATCATCGACAACGGCAAAGGCCCGGTGAGCTGTCACAAACTCGGCGGCCACGGTTACATCAACCACACCGTCGATATTCACCCTCCCCATGAACTGCGCGTTTGGGAGCTTTGCCAGAACAAGGAGTACGACGCAGCACAGGCCCTGATCGACTCGGTTGAGGTGCCCCTTAACAAAATCTTTGCGAAGGTAGGCGAGCGCACGGGCGGACAGGGCGTCGCCAAGAAGGGAATGATGGCGGCCATGGGTCGGCCCTGCGGGGATTCACGCCCGCCGTCCGGGGCCATTACCGATGAGGAGATGGCCGAGCTTCGGGACGTGCTCAGGGGTTTTGGATGGCCTGTCCCGTAGCTCTAGAACAACACCCTAGCTGACCGGGCCGGACCCCGTGCGGTCCCATAGGCGCGCGAACTCCACTGAGGCATCATCGTCCCAGTAGTCCATATCCACGGGCTGGTCGTATCCGCCGCCGAATGCGCCCATGTATACAGGGTCGGTGCCCGGGCGGTCTCTTAGTGAGCGAACCGGAAGACGCCCGTAGACCGGAGACATACCTCGGTATGTAATTCGGACGAGGGCGCGGGGGAGCTCTGGTGGCTCAAGACCCTCCCACTTCGACAGGGCCTCCCGATCAAGCGTAAGTCCCAGGCCAGGCTCGTCGGACACGGCGAGCGTCCCTCCGGCCACCTCCGGCACCGGCGTAACCACATCCTCCGACCACAGTTCGGCGGTCGTAACGTGATGAAGGGTGGCACCCGGGAACGCGGTAGCCATGTGGGCGACGAAGGCCCGCATGATGCTTCCGCCGGTGTTTTGCAGCATGAAGGGGATGCTGGCAGCCTCGAACAGTCCAGCCCTTCTGATAGCGTTGCCCACCGGTGTGTGGCCCATCAGGTAGCCGTCGGCCAGCCCCATCATCGCCTCGCGACCCTGCAACGGCAGGTGATGGAAGTAGATCGGGATGCGGCTGCGGCTCCTTAGCTCGCGGTACCCCTCAAAATCCTCGTTGCGCAGCGGGTCCTCGAAGGCGCCGGCGATGGGATATTTTTCCAGCTGCCTCCCGAGGTTCAGGATATGCTCCACGGTGCTATCGAAGTTCAGGTCATAGTGGATTTTGAACCCCGGAGGCGCCATAGCCTGCATCGCCTCAGTCTGGGCGACGATATCGTGGAAGTGGTTCGTATGGTACTTGAGCCAGGTATGTCCGGTTTCTACTGCGTGCATGACCTCTTCAGCCATCTTCGCGGGGGTCTGGGACACGGTCCATGCCGACACTGGAACGCGTTCAGCGAGGAGCCCTGAGCCTGCGACGTGCCAGCCCTCGACTCTAGGACCGAATAGCCGGTATACCGGGATGTCGTTGAATTTGGCGACAAGGTCGTAGATGCCGCAAGCAAGCCAGACCGGCAGTTCGGGATGGGCCAGCCACTCGGCGGGGTTGGTACCTTCCAGTCGGGAGATCCACTTGTCGTCTGCCGGTGTTTGTCGTCCGCCGCGCTCTCCCAGACCCTCCAGGCCATTGTCAGCCCGGAACACATAGACCGTCCGGTACCTGAACTCCGGGCCCTGGTATCGTGTAATCGCCTCGGAGTTCCACTCGTGGAACGGCGGGCAAATCTCGTGGGTCGCGATCTCTGTGATCTTCATCGCTACGCCTCCACAAGCGGCTCAAGCAGGGTGCGAATACTGGGGACTAGCGGAACCGGAGCGAGTACAGGTCGGCGTCCCTGAGCAGGAAGCGCAGGCGCACCGGCTTGCCGGCCAGGTCGCCCAGTTTTTTGCCGCCGCTCCAGGTCACCGTCCGCTCCAGGGAGTCGCCGAACACCTCGTGGCAGTCGGACATTGCGAATCCCTCGATTGGTATCCCCCGGTCGTCCTGTATATCCACATTGACGCCCCCGGCAGCGGAGGTCGAGACGTTCAGCACCAGTTCGGATCCCTCGAACACGACTGGCCTCGTGACAAACTCTCCGCCCGCATAGTCGGCGTGTGCCGATACGAATCCGTCAACCCTGGTCGTGTAGCGCCGAAGTCGCGAAGCTCGGTCTGCCTGGTGCAAGCCCTCGCTCATCCACAGCGATAGTTCCCGAGTCGCACCCTGGATTGTCGATTCGGTTTCCACGAGGCCCAGACTCTGATAGTTGTCGCCATAAAACCAGCCGTCCCTATCGCGGAGCCCCGGTCGGAGGTAGGCCTCCGGCCACACATTCCAGGTCATGGCGTCCCGGCTCGACATGAACATGCCCTCGGTGACCGCACTGCCCTCCCTCGGCGAAGACTCCGCCCGCAGGCGACGGTGCTCGGGCTGCGGCAGCTCATCCATGCCCTCGACCCAGCCCCGGTCGAAATAGCGCGTTGGGAACCCCACGAAGATGTGGGGCGCACGATAGTACGGCTCCACCTGGTTCGTGTATAGTTCGCCACCCCTGCTAGGTGAATATCCTACCCACTCCGGCTCGGTCCAGTTCACAAAATCCTGAGACGTGCAGGTCTTGATGTCCCTGCCGTCGCGGAAGTCCCGGTGGTACACGCGGTACTCCCCTCGCAGCACATCCCAGAACCCCAGATTCTGCGAGTCGAAGGCACCGTCCGTAATGACCGGCTTGTCGGACATCAGCGACCAGTTGATCCCGTCAGCGGATTTCAGAGCGTAGAGCCCGTGTTTTCTGCCAGTGCCTCCCAGCGCCTTGAACTTTGCATCGGGGGAACAGTCGGGATTCGTGTCGATGACCGGCGAGAGATTATGGGATATCACGCCCTCCCAGATGATGTTGTTGTCCTTAGATCCTTTGTGCTCGACGAGGCCCAGCGATGGCTTCTCCCAGTGGATACCGTCGGTGCTCTCGGCGTAGCAGGTCACCTGATACCCCAGGTCGTTGTTGTCCCCGTATTCATGGTGACTGCCCCTGTAATACATCCTGTACCGCCCGCCGTCGCGGAGAACCGTCTCGTAGCCGGAGGTGTTGCCCTCCCACGGCTTGTCGTAGACAATCGAAACTTCTTGGGGAGCGGGGGAGTGGAGCATTAGCGAGGCCCCGTGCATGCGATCTATTAGGTAGCCGTCGACCAGCAATTCCAGCTTCGACCCAATGTCGATATGCGTGTTATCCACTGTATCTCTCCTCTTACAGTAGCGGCCTCAACCGCCTCTGCGCAGCACCCGTCCGGGCCTGGCTCCAGTGTGCGTACCGTCCGAGATGATGGCCTGGCCATTCACATAAACGTGGCTAACGCCGGTGGACAGCTGGTGCGGCTCGTCGAAATCGGCGTGGTCGATGATCGTATCCGGGTCGAACACCAGCAGGTCGGCGGCAAAACCCTCTTTTATTAGGCCACGATCCTTGAGTCCCAGGCGTTTTGCCGGGAAACCGCTCATCTTGTATATCGCGGTCTCCAAGGGCAACACGCCGTCATCACGAACGTAGCGGCCCAAGATGCGCGGATAACACCCGTAGAAACGCGGGTGCGGCTTGTCGGTCGCCCACCAGCCGTCCGGTGAAATGGCGCGGCCGTCGGAGCCTATCATCGCGTGTTCGTACTGCATAAAAAAGCGCACGTCGCTCTCGATACGATTATGGCCGACGACTCCGACGTTGTTGCTCTCCTCATCGATCAGGGCGAGCATCGCCTCTCTCGGGTCGACTCCCCTATCCTCGGCAATCGCCTCCAGACTGCGACCCACAACACCTCGATTTGCGTCCGAGCCGACGTAGGTGATGAACATCTTGTCCCACGTCCAGGGCAGCCCTCCGAAATGGCCCTCTGCCATGTCGTCGAAGGCGCGTTGCCGGTCTGTCGGGCTTCTTAGACGGGCAAGCATGGCGTCGATGCCGCCCTCCTGAATCCACGACGGTAGAGACTGGTTCAGCCCCGAAGCGCCCGCGGTGTACGGGTACATGTCGCATGTCATGTCCATGCCTTCGGCACGCGCGCGGTCGATGACGGCGACCATCTCCTCACCGCGCCCGAATATTCGAGAATCCCCAATGGCGATATGGGAGAACTGCACGGGCACCCCGCCCTTGCGACCGATCTTCGCTGCTTCTTCCAGCGCGCGGACATGCCACCCGGCCCACACGCGCGCATGGGTGGCATAGAAGGCGTGCTCATAGGGCGAAATCGCTTCAGCCAGGGACGCGATCTCATCGGTCTCGGCGTACATCGACGGGGCCAAGGTCAGCCCAGTCGACATGCCAAACGCCCCCTGCTCCACCGACTCAGCGGCCAGCCGCCGCATCTCCACAAGTTCGTCAGGCGTTGGTGGCCTGTTCTCGTTCACGCCAGCCGCGACCCTGATCGCGCCGTGCCCCACCAACGGCGCCAGATTGAGGCTCACGCCTGCAGATTCCGTAGCCTCCGCCCAACCGTCGAGAGATGACCAGGTCCACTCGGCTTGGGACCGCAGTATCGTTCCCATCGCGTCCCGCAGCCCACCTGCACCCAGCTTTCCTGCTGGAAACGGCGAGAAGCTGCAATTGCCGGTCACCTCAGTCGTCACCCCTTGAAAGGCCTTGCTCTCGCCACCGGGATCGTCGAGGAGATTGACGTCGGAGTGAGAGTGCATGTCTATGAAACCGGGGGCGACGACCTGTCCGGATGCGTCGATCGTGTTAGCGGACTCAGCGCCGTCAAGAGTGCCGATAGCCGCAATTCGGCCATCCAAGATTCCCACATCGACAGGGCGACCCTTGGAACCCGACCCATCGACAATCTCTCCACCGGTAATCAGCGTCTCGAATGCCATGGTTACCTCCAGTAAGTCGTATGACTGCCTCAGTGGCGTGTATCGTCACCCGGTGGTGGGTAGATGTCAAGACGATCGTATGCGTTGCAGGGATCGTAGATTTCCCGCATAATCAGCCATGCTTCGACCGCAATAACAGGAGATCGCCAATGGTCCGCCTCGCACTCGTTGGGTGTAGGAGAGATGGGGAGCTCTATGCCGAGGCTGTCAGCAGGCTCCAGGGTGCACGGTTTGTCGCCACCATCGATGCCGACATTGACAGTGCCGAACGTGCGGCGACGGCGCTCGGCGCGCCAAACGCTTACCCGGACCTGGGAGACCTGCTGGCCGAGGACATGGACGGGTTCGACGCCGTGGTCATCGACGCACCTAATCGCGCCCATGCGTCTTTGGTAAAGGCGGCAGCTATTTTAGGTAAGCACGTACTTGTAGAGACTCCACTGGCGCTCTCTTCAGCGGACGCCGAGGAGGTCACGAGCGCCTGCCGGGCTGCCGACGTGCGACTCATGGTCGGCACCGCATCGAGGTTCGTACCGGCCACCCGGGTCGTAAAGGACAGCGTTGATTCGGGCAAGCTGGGCCAGCCCGGCCTGCTCCGAATCCACCGCTGGGAGTCTCGCGACACTGGCGACTGGCCCACGCTGGAGGCCGAGGCCGCGCTGGATGGTGGCCCCGTCATGGGCCAGGTGATAAGGGAACTTGACCTGGCAACCTGGCTATTCGACGCAGCTCCCACCGAGGTGTATGCGACCGGTCGCAAACAGGGCGGCGCGAGCCTCCCGGACCACGACTACGTGCAGGTCCACCTGGGCTTCCCCAACGACGGAATGGCCCTCATCGACTACTCCGCCGCACTGCCGGCTGGGCAAGGCTACTCATCGTTATCGGTTATCGGCTCGACGGGCGCGGCCTATTCCGACGATCATCAGAACATGAACCTGCTCTACCGAGGGGGGTCTCCCCAGGCTATTGACACAGGCTACGGGGCCCAGCACGTCCTGGCGCAACTCCAGGAGTTTGTAGATGCGATTATTGAGAAGCGTGACCCAATCGTCACCGGCAAGGACGGCATCGCCGCAATACAGGTCGCGGAAGCGGTGCTAAGCTCGATAGCTTCGGGACGCAGCGCGAAGCTGAATGGAGGAAGCCATGCGCTCGTCTAGCGGAGACACGTTCCGCTTCGCTGCACTCAGCGCCGTCAAGCACGGATACGTGCCAATGGGTGTAGCAGCCCATCCAAGGTTTACACCCGTGGTGGTCGCCGATGACGCCGACCAGGGCGACTGGGTCCATGAGCGAAATCAGCAACTCGCGGACGAGCTGGGCGTGCCCTACATCCAGGATGTCGAAAGGGCAGTAAGTGACTACGACGTGCAGGTCGCAGTCATCTCGTCACAGGCAGAACGTCATTGCGACTTGAGCGTGCGTGCAGCCGAGGCCGGGCTCCATATCGTCCAGGACAAACCCATGTCCACATCGGTGTCCGAATGCGACCGGGTCATCGAGGCCGTGGAACGTAACTACGTCAAATTCATGATGTGGAACCGCAACTTCATGCCCGCCCTGCTCCAGGCACGGGAGGCGGTCCGAAGCGGCGCCGTTGGTGTGCCCTACGCTATCCACGTGGACTTCTACTTCGCCTCGGACGCCGGGCCTCACAAGGGCTCGGCCAAGCCCGGCGACGCGCCCATAGACTGGCTGGAGTACCAGAAGGAAGCACACGCCACCGGGCGCGACGGCGGCGTGGGTCTCGAGCCGATGGGAGAGCTGAAGATCGAGGGTATCTACCCACTGGCATACATCCAGATGCTCCTGGGAGCAGATGTACAGCGAGTCTTCGCCCGCACCGCGTCGCATTTCCACCAGGTAAACGTCGACAACAACGTCGAGGACCTCGCGTCGGTGACACTGGAGATGGAGCACGGCATCCTGGGCTCGCTGTCCATCGGCCGAATCGGGAAGGCGTCCCACCCCGACGGCGGACTCATCAAGATCTGGGTAATGGGCTCCGAAGGAGCGCTGGCGATCAACGAGTCAAAGCCGGAGGCAGGGGTCTACTATCGAGGACAGCCCGCAGGCGAGGCGCGAAACCAGCGTGTCGCGGGAGAGGGCGACTACCTACTGGTCGATGACTTTGCCAATGCCATCGACACCGACGGCGACACCATCTTGGACGCCAGGGCCGGCAGGGCCATCTCCGCCACAGTCGAGGCCGCCCTCGAATCAGGTCGCACAGGCAGCCCAGTCACGGTAACCTAGACCGACCCGCTTCCCCCGTAGGGGTGGGTCTGTGACCCGCCCAATCCCGCGTGCGACGAACCGCGCGAGGCTCGTCTCTCTCCTAACTTGCCTCTGGGTTTAGTTCAGCCAGATCTACCCACGATCCGCGCTGCGCCGACAACACCGCCGCGTCTGTGAATAGTTGTACGCGCCATCCGTCGTCGAGTCCGGGGTGCCCACTTGCCGTCCCATCGGCCCGTTCGCGAACACCCGGAAAAGCGTACTCGGCGAACTTGTTCACCTCGATCTCAGGAACAGTGTCAATCACCTCTGGCACACCACCTGGACGCACCAGCGAGATGGTCGAAGAGGCTCTATCGATACCCAGGGAGCCCTCGGTACCGTGTAGCTCCATGTCAGGGGACAGACCTTTTCGCAGGTACCGCGAGTGGGCGACCCGGATCGTGCCGAATGCGCCGCTGGCAAACTCCACCAGGATGGTCCCGTAGTCGTAGGCAGTCCCCAACCGGGTTTTCGAGGCATCGAGGACAGCGTGGCTTCCTCCCCAGTCCAAGGCCTCGCCTAGATTGGGCTCGCCAAGGTCCGGCTTCGGCGGGCTTATCACAGCGGCGTGGGCGACGACTCGCTTTGCCTCGTCGCCGATAATCCAGCGTGCTGCGTCGTATGCGTGAGATCCCACGTCGCCGACGCTACCACCTGCGGACAGCTCAGCATTGTCCCGCCACGTGAAAGGGATCGCATCGGGCCGAGGGTTCTGCCAGCGGCAGATTACGCCCTTTATATCTCCAATCAGCCCGCCAGAGACTAGCTCCTTGGTCTTTGCGAAAACAGGGACATAACGCGACCAGAATGGTACAAAATGCCCGAGCCCTGAGCCTTTGTAGGCGGACCACATATCGTACGCCTCGCGCGCGTTGGCCCCGATGGGCTTGTCGCATATCATGTGTTTGCCGAGCTTCGCGCAGGCCATTACCGCCTCGTGATGTAGTGCGTCCGGAGTCACGACCAGAACCAGGTCGACATCAGGATGCTCTACGACCTCCCGCCAGTCGTCAGTGACTATGCTCGCCCCGTCCTCGCGTGCAGCCTCCTCAAGAGGGCCGCGCCGACGAGCACACAACGCTACGATGTCCGCGTCGGCTACGGCCTCGCGAATCTCCTTGCGATACGGGGTCCCAATGAAGCCCGTAGCGCCGATCACACCTACTCCGAATTTCATGTAATGCCTCCGGTCGCGTTGAGAAATAGAGTTTTCATATACATGCGTGAGTGATACTCTCCCCAGGCTTCCCGCTCATGGCCCATCGCCCTTATCTCACTCGCCCCATTGATTCCGACCGGATGCCCGGAGGCATTCCGTACATCATCGGCAACGAGGCGGCCGAACGTTTCAGTTTCTACGGAATGAAGGCCATCCTCGTGGTCTTCATGATTCGCTATCTGGCTGACGCCGATGGGGGCATCGCCCCCATGGAAGAGGCCGAGGCCATGTCGTGGTACCACCTCTTCATGGCCGCCGTGTACCTGACGCCCTTGCTGGGCGCACTGCTGGCCGACATTCTTATTGGAAAATACCTCACCATCCTCACGCTCTCGCTCGTCTATTGCCTGGGGCACCTCGCCCTGGCTCTCGATGAAACGCGGCTTGGGTCGTCGGTGGGGCTCTTCTTGATCGCACTCGGGGCGGGGGGCATCAAGCCCTGTGTCTCCGCCCACGTGGGCGATCAGTTTGGGAAGTCCAACCAGAACCTGCTGGAAAAGGTCTTTGGGTGGTTCTACTTCTCTATTAACCTGGGGGCATTTGCCTCGACACTCCTGACCCCCTGGCTGCTCGAGAATTACGGACCGCACGTGGCGTTCGGTGTACCCGGCATCCTGATGGCACTGGCCACGCTGGTCTTCTGGATGGGACGACGGGTGTTCGTCCATGTGCCAGCAGGCGGCACCGCCTTTCTCAGGGAAACTTTCTCCAAAGCAGGGCTGGCTTCGATCAGCAGCCTGTTTGTGATCTACGCTTTCGTAGCCATGTTCTGGGCCCTCTTTGACCAGACCGGCTCAGCCTGGGTCCTGCAGGCCGAGCGAATGGATCGCAATTTCCTCGGCTTCGAGTGGCTACCCTCACAGATCCAGGCCATCAACCCGATCATGATCATGATCATGATTCCCATCTTCAACGGAATCAAAGCCCTCAAGTGGCCCGGTCTCTACGACCTGCTCAACCGCGTCTTCCCGCTGACCGCCCTGCGTAAAATCAGTATCGGCTTCTTCCTCACTGTGCTGGCCTTCATCATTCCCGCCTGGATCGAAGACCGCCTGGCCGCCGGCGAGTTCGTCAATATCACAGTTGGCGGTGCTGGCGCTGACACCACCACCGGCGGCGTCAGCGCCAGTTTTGCCATCAGCGTCGAAATAGCCTGAATCGGCGCCAGCGTAAACCACTCCGGCTCCAGGGACGCCGTCGCATAGCCCAGAATCCGCGCCTGTGGTCGCACGCCCAATTCCGCCATCTTTTCCTTGGATAGGACCAGGATGGCCGCCGCCCCGTCGTTGATGCTGGATGCGTTCCCCGCCGTCACCGTCCCCTCCGGCCCGAAGGCCGGACGGAGGCTCCGGAGCTTGTGCTCGTCGAAGCGCTTGGGCTCCTCATCGGTCACCACCGTCTCGGTGGCGCGACCCGACACCGCTTCCACCG
>CAJWER010000040.1 GCA_913030785.1 uncultured Chloroflexota bacterium
CTGCTGGCTCAGGGCAGTGTACGGAAGGCGGGCGAGGCCTATAACGTGGCTCTGGGGCTGTACCCAGACTACGCCGAGGCCTACGTGGGTCGCGGTCGGGTGTTTCTTGCATTCGACAACACCGCTTCGGCTGTGGCAGACCTGGACCGCGCCATATCACTTGATCCCGGCCTGGCAACGGCATATAGCTATCGGGGTGTGGTACATATGACCAGCGGGGATACAAGTAGTGCGATGCTTGACCTCACGAAGGCCATAGAGGTCGACCCGTTTCTTGTGGATGCCCACGTGTTTCGGGCCAGGCTTAGCGCCCGGGACGACAATATCGAATCAGCCATAGTGGATATGGGCTCTGCGATTTCGCTCAGGCCGCGCTCGGACGTCCTCTACATGGAGCGGGCCCAGATGTACCTTGCCGTTGGGGATGTGGGTGGGGCCATCGCCGACCTGGAGGAGGTACTGTCGCTGTCGCAGGACGAGACGGTCCAGGACCAGGCAAAACGCCTCTTGGCCCAGCTGGGCGCGGGTCGCTGACCGGCTCGTATCAAGGTACAGGCGTCTGCTCAGAGCGTGGTTGATCTCTTGACTTGCACAGGGGCGGGTCCTAGAATTTGCAGTGTTAACTCCCCGGGGGTGCCCATGAAGTCGACGCCGCTCCGTGTCGTCCGGCGCGCCCTCTTACCCGATGAGGCGCCTCGTGACACCACCTGGCTGATCCAGATGTCGCTAATGCTGTTTGTGCTGTTGTTGCCAATATCCAGCTATGTCGCGGCGCTGCCGTTTATCCAGGTGGAGTGGGACCTCAACAACACGCAGGCCGGCGGAATCTACTCGGCCTACCTAGCCGGGTACGTCGTGTCCGCGCTCCTGGTGGTTCCCCTCACGGACAGGTTCGGGCCCAGGCACATCCTGATCTGGTCAGCGGTGTTGTCGCTGGCGGCCCACCTTGCGTTTCCGTTGATGGCCGAGGACATGGTAGGTGCGGTTGCGCTGAGAGCGGCTGCGGGCGTGGGTCTGGTGGGTATCTATATGCCAGGCCTGCGCCTAATATCGGAGCGCTTTTCCGGGATGGGACGAGGCACTGCGATAGGTCTGTTCGTAACAGCCCAGTACCTGGCGAACAGCGCTTCGCTAGCCATCACGGGCGCCCTCATGGCATCGATGGAGTGGCGGAATGCTTACATGGCGGTTTCCGCCGTGGCCGTGGCTGGGCTACCGATGGCCTATCTACTGCTACGGTCCCATGAGAGGCACGACAGTGGGGTCTCTTCGGGCCGCCTGAATCTGCGTGTGCTGGTCAACCCGCCTGTTAGATACTTGATCCTGGGCTACTCTCTTCACGCGCTGCAGCTATTTGCCGTGAGAGTGTGGCTGCCGGCTTTCCTGGTGGCGATACTCGTGGCCAGTGGCAGCGATGCTGCCGGGGCAGCGGTTACAGGGGCGACGGTCGGGGGACTGGCGTTGGTTGCGGGTTCCGTCGGGCCATTCATGGGGGGTTTGATTTCGGATCGGTGGGGCCGGGCTAAGACGGCCTCGGCGATCTTTGCGCTCAGCGGAACCTGCGCGTGGTTGATCGGTTGGACAGCGGGTCTGCCTTTTGGGCTCGTGGTGGCCTTGTGCGTGGTCTATGGCTGGGCGATCGCTGCGGATTCGGCCATCTACTCTACTGGCATAACAGAGGTCTCGACCCCGTCGAACCTAGGTTCGACTATGGCGCTGCAGGCGTCACTGGGTCTTGTAGGCGGCATTCTCGGACCGATACTGTTTGGTGGGATACTGGACCTGGCGCCCGAGGCTCAGAGGTGGGGCTTCGGGTTTTCGTCCCTGGGCGTGGTTGCGCTGGTGGCCATTGCGGGTCTGCAACGTTTGCGCCAACTGCCGCAAAGCAGGTTGCTGGCCTCCGGTAAGCGCTAAGGACCGGGCGCGAGTGTGGTTGCGAGGTACCGATGTGAGCGAGGAGGTGTAGCGTGGCTTTTGTAACTGTGAAGTCCCTGGAAAACATGCAGCAGCTTGTGGTGACTTCGGGGCACGCATTTGTGGCGGACGAGCCACCCGATGCCGGGGATGGCCTGGGCCCTGACCCATACGAGTTGTTGCTGTCGTCCCTCGGCACCTGAACGGCTATGACGATCCTCCTGTACACGCGGAGGAAAGGTTGGCCATTGAGGTCGGTGGAGGTGGAGACCAGGCATCGTAGGGTTAACCGTCGGGATTGCGAGAATTGCGAGACCGACGCCAGGGCCTTTGTAGACGAGATCAAGGTGCGGATTCTGGTTGAGGGCGACTTGGACGAGGAGCAGGTGGAGAGGGTCAGATACATCGCTGGGCGTTGTCCTGTGACCAGGACCCTTGAGGCGAAGCCCACTATTCTCCACGAGGTGGAGGTCGTCGGGTGAGACGCAGGTGGTCACTATGAACGGAGCGCAAGGATACCATATGGTCGGCCCTTGGTGGATCAAGGTCAAGCGTGCCCAAAAAACATGATAGACATCAATATCGAAATCCGGAGGTACGCAAGCCACCCTCCTTACGAGTTCACCCGTGTCAGGTTCTTGGACGCCCAGAGAAAATCGGGTACCGCACGCGTATTACCGAGCAACCTGACTCCATGATCGCTGCTATCCTCGGTGATTTCGGGCATAACCCTCGCAGCGCATTGGACTATATCGTCGTTGCCTCCGTCCCTCGACAACGCCAGGGGAGTGCTGGTTTCCCAATCCTGGCCGAAGACATCTGGGCCAGGGACAAAGACGGTAATTTCATGGTCAATGCCGCCGAGCGGCGAAAGAACTTTAAGACGACCATCAAGGGGCTGCAACCGAAAGCGAGGGCACTGCTCGAAGGGCTGCCACCTCTCCGCCACGGGTCTGATGCTGACCACACGATCCTTGGAATTATTAGCCGCCTTGAAAACGCTGACAAGCATCGTCGCCTAATTACTGTTGGGGGCGGCATCTAGAATCTCAGTTGCATTGTAGCTGTCTGAGGCGAACAATCCTCTTCCAACCGATTTCCTTGGACGGACATTTGCCAAGGACAAAACAATAATCAGCTGTGATGTGCCTGACAACCTTATTACTAATGTGTCAAGGGATTGATAGTCTTGATAAATAGAAGAGGAACGTGCGCTGTGGCCTAGAGTTTCCAAATCGACCAGGAGACACGATGGATCTGAGTGACCGGCGAATAGTGATTACGGGCGGCGCAACCGGCATCGGCCGGGCCACGGCAATGCGTTGTGCAGCCGAAGGCGCCAAGGTGGTGGTGGCTGACATCAACCCGGCTGAGGGAGAGCAGTGCGTCGAATGCATACGAAGTGCCGGCGGCGAGGCCTGGTATGTCAGGGTCGACGTGTCGACCGAGTCTGATGTGGAGGCGATGGCCGCCGATGCCGAGCGCCTAATGGGCGGAATCGACGGGATGGTGTCCGCTGCAGGGATCGCACAGGACTCGCTGGTTCCGATCGACGAGTTGCCGATCGAGAACTGGGAGAGGACCATCGCGGTGAACCTGCGTGGCTGCTACCTGTCCGCGAAGCACGTCGTTCCGGCCATCAGGAAAGTCGGTGGAGGCGTGATCGTCATGATCGCCTCGGGTGCGGGTGTTTCCGAGGCATCGAGCATGGTGGCATATGGTGCGTCCAAGGGTGGTGTGAATGGCCTGGGCATGACCCTCGCCCGGCATCTGGAGCGAGACCAGATACGGGTGAACGTGGTTTGCCCGGGGAACGTCGATACCCTTCTGAAGGTCGGCATCATTGAGCAGCAGGTCGAGGCTATTGGTGAGGATGCACATCGAGATGACCAACTTGCCGGGTTGGTTGATCCTGGCGGGATTGCGAGCATCATCACGTTCTTGCTTTCGAGTGACGCCGACTTGTTGCGGGGAGCTGTATTTACGCGGTAGGCGCTTTCGACCCGGGCCGGTGTGTGGATAATGGACCGCTCCACCGCCGGGCGGTAAATCGAACGCCGAGTGCACCTAGCAACAGCGCCACGCCCATGATCTGGAACGTGGTGGTGAAGTCGAGCCAGGCGATCAGCGCTCCTGCGAGAACAGGGCCGGCCACCTTCCCGGCGTTCTTCATCGACCCGACGAGCCCCATGCCGACCCCCAGGTTGTTGCCCCTCACAGTGGCCGAGACCAGGGCCACCGTCGATGGGAAGACCAGGGCCTGCGCCGCACCCATCAGGATCGCCGGAGCCAGCAGGGCTAGGCCCGAGCCCACAACGCTGAGCAGTAGTAGCGCCGTTCCCAGGACGACCATGCCTGAGACGACCATCGTCAGATAGCCCAGCCTGTCGCTGAGCCTGCCGCCCACGGGGTTGAGCGCGATGTGGACCGCCTCTTGGACCGCGAGGAATGCGCCGGCCATCGCTACGTTCGCGCCCAGGGAGAGGGCGAGTAGCGGCACGAAGGTCTTGACGGCGTACACGGCTACGAAGAAACCCGCGTCGAGGCCGCCAGCGAGCCAGACAGCAGGGGTTCGTCCTCCAGCCAGGAATGCCTGGCGGACCTGAGAGAGTACCGGGGTTCTGCGTCGAGACGTTTTGGGCGCCGTCTCGGGTAGCAACAGGACCGGTATGAATGCAGCACTGCTTAGGATGCCGACCACTGTGAAGACCGCTACAGGGTCCATCGTGAGGAGCATCCATCCCGCCGCAGCTGGCCCAACCACATAGCCGGCGTTGCGGGCTGTCGAGAACCAGCCCAGGCGCTCGGCACGTCGTTTCCCGGAAAGCTCCGCGATGTAGGCCAGTGTCACCGGGCCGTAGATTGCCGTGGCGAGGCCATGAATGATGCGAACGACGAAGAGCTGCTCGGGCGTATTTACCAACGTGTAGACAAAAGGCATGCCCGCGAAGAATGCTGTCCCGGCGAGCAGCCACACGCGGCGACCCCACTGATCCGACAGGACGCCCACCAGAGGTTTTAGGACCACGCCGGTCAGGGTCGAGACCGACACGATGAACCCAAGCAAGATGTCGCCAGCGCCCAGGGCAGCGGCGTACAGGGGCAGCAGGGGCGACTTGCCCATCTGATAGGCGGAACGGACGATGAAGTCCGCACTGGTCATCAGGGCGAATCCGCGCGAACGGACATCAGGCGTCTCCGCCGTGACCTCCACGGCCGCCCGTGGGTGTTGGATTCCTATGTGCAGGGGAGCCTCCGGTCAGGAAGATTGTTGTAGCCGATTGTGAGGGGCGCTCTGTGATTCGTTGGCAAAGGGCCTACGTCTCTCTTCGAATGTTCCTATGTCTTGATCTCGGGCAATTCTAATTCATGTACTACGTCGATGAAACGGGGCAGGTCGTTGTCGATGACCTCCTGGAGCGCTTCAAACTGTACGTCCAGCCGGGCGGACACGTCTGCGAACACGAGACGGGACTGCTTCGTGGGCCGGTAGTCGGCCGAGGAGGGCACGAAACCCACCTCTCGGATTTTCTGCATTAGTCGCGCTGGGGAGCTGATCCGGTCGTGGCCCTCGATGGCCCGCTGCTGAATCAGGTTGTCCTCTATGGCTCCTAGTTTTCCGGTAAGCGTCTCAGCCGCGGCAGAGATAACGTCCTTGGCCGTATCGGGCGCGGCCCGACCGACCCACTCGTTGACCTGCCCCTTGAGACTGAGGATGCGGTTGACGGCGTCTGCGGCCTCGGAGACCTTGTCTCGCATCTGGATCAGCAACTCAAACTGCTCCTCGAGATCGGCCTGGGTCGCCTGGGCTCGTGGGTTTTTGAGTATGTCGAACTGTTGAGTCTTGGCCTGTCCGTCTATGGAAAGCCGCACCTGGTAGGTGCCTGGAGGCGTCATGGGGCCGATGAGACCGTGGTCTATGGCGCCTGCAATGTCCACCTGTTTGGCGTCCGGGTGACGCATGTTCCAAACGAATCGGTTCATGCCCACTTCGATTGGAACCGCCAGGTCGACTCGATTCTTCTTTTCGCCCGCGACCTGGGTAGCCTTTGGGGGCTCCTTGGACGTAAAGGTCTTGATCTCGACATCGTTTGAATCCAGGAATGTGAGGGATGCCACTCCCTGAGGCTTCTCGGCGATGTGGTAGTGGACGACCACGCCCTCAATTGGGTTTTCGCCCGCGTCGAGCATCCTGCGCACGCTCTTGCCGGTTGGGAGCTTCTGCCCTTCGAATGTGGCTGAGGACCCGAGACCCAGGGAGTAGACCTTGCCCTGTTCCGCGGAGCGTCCGCCTCCCAGCGGCGACATCATTCGGTCCGCGGTTGCCGGCTCAAAGAGGTGCATGGCTCTTTTAATGTCGGAAGTAGCCTGCCGTAGGACAGTCAGGTCGTCGAGTATCCAGAAGGAGCGACCGTTGGTGGCAACTACGAGGTCGTTGCCCTTGACCACCAGGTCCGAGATGGGCACCGTGGGCATGTTGAGCTGTAGCCGCTGCCACGACCCGCCGTCGTCGAAGGACACGTAAACGCCGGTCTCTGTGCCAGCGTAAAGGAGGCCAGGCCTGATCGGGTCCTCCCGAATTACGCGAGTGAAGTCGTCGCCGGGGATGCCGTCGGTAATCTGAGTCCAGGTCGCTCCATAGTCGGAGGTTTTGTACAGGAATGGCTGGTTGTCGTCGAACTTGTACCTGGTGGCCGACATGTACGCGGTAGCCGGGTCGTGGGTCGAAAGTTCGATGATGTCGATTCGGGTCCACTCCGGGATGTCCGCCGGCGTGATGTCGGTCCAGGTCTCGCCGTCGTCACGGGAGATATTGACCAGGCCGTCGTCTGACCCGACCCAGAAGACACCCTTCTCGTGAAGCGACTCTGCCAGGGCGAAAATGGTGCCATAGTGCTCGACTGCGGTTGTGTCCAGTGTAATTTCGCCGCCTGACGGCTCCATCTTGGATCGGTCGCCTCTGGTCAGGTCAGGCGAGACGGCTGTCCAGCTTTCGCCCTCGTCCTGCGAGCGGAATATGACCTCACCCGCCACGTAGAGAGTGTCGGGGTCGTGGGGCGAGATGACAATTGGATAGGTCCACTGGAATCGGTGGCGGTGGTCCTTCAGGCCCAGCCCCCACTGAAATTCAGGCCAGACTGAGACGATTCGTGTCTGGCCGCTGGAGTGGTCGTACCGCAGCAGGGAGTCACCGCCGCCGGCTGAGCTGCCGATTGCGCCGGAGTAGACGATGTTCGAGTTGTCGGGGCGCACGGCTATGTGCCCGCTTTCAGATGAGCCGACCGGGTAGCAGTCTTCCCAAAGGATAGCGCCCTTGGGCGAACGGCTGGGAACGGAGATGGCAGTGTTGTCTTGCTGGGTGGCGTAGACACGATAGGGGGTCTGATTGTCGGTGGCCAGGTGGTAGTACTGGGATGTGGGCTGGTTGAATATCGTTGACCATGTGTCGCCGCCGTTGAAGCTCACGCAAGCGCCGCCGTCGTTGCCCTCGATCATACGACGCGTGTCGTTCGGGTCGATCCACAGCTCGTGGTTGTCGCCGTGGGGTGTGCTTACGCCAGTGAATGTACGTCCGCCGTCGGTGGATTTCCACATGCCGAGGTTGAGCACATAGACGGTTTCGGGGTCCTGCGGGTCGGCGTATACGTGACAGTAGTACCAGGGGCGTTGAAGCAGGTCACGGTTGTCGGAGACCATCTCCCAGGTGTCGCCGTTATCGTCGGAGCGGTATAGCCCGCGGTTTTCGGCCTCGACTATGGCGAACACTCGACCGGTCTTGGCCGGTGACACCGCGACCCCTATGCGGCCCTTTACGCTACCCGGAAGTCCTGGGTTGTCCGTTATGTCGGTCCAGGTATCGCCGCCGTCGGTCGATCGGTATATTCCACTGTCTGGCCCCCCGCTCGTGAAGGTGTGTGGCTCGCGTTGGGCGTGCCAGAATGCGGCGAACATGTTTCGTGGATTGTTGGGGTCTATGGATAGGTCAGCGGCCCCTGCATTCTCGCTAACGTACAGGATCTTCTCCCAGGTATCGCCGCTGTCTTTAGATCGGAACACGCCGCGTTCTTCATTGGGACCGAAGGCGTGGCCGAGGGCGGCGACGTACACCACGCTCGGATCGGTCGGATGGATGCGCACACGGGAGATGTGCCGTGTGTCAGCGAGACCGACGTTGGTCCAGGTTTGTCCGGCGTCGGTGGAGCGGTAGACGCCGTCCCCATGGGTGACATTGCCTCGAACGCACGCCTCGCCGGTGCCTGCATAGAGGACATTGGCGTCTGAGGTTGCTACCGCTAATGCACCTACAGCTGCTGTGTTAAAAAAGCCATCCGAAATGTTGCGCCAGTAGGTTCCGCCATCGTCCGTCTTCCAGACACCGCCGCCAGATGCACCGAAATAGAAGACCATCGCGTCATTTGGGTCGCCCGCTGCGGCAACAACGCGCCCGCCTCTGTAAGGTCCTATTGACCGCCATTCAAGGGAGCCGAACAGATTCGGGTCGATGGTCGCACTGACTGTATTGTCGCTGGGCATCTGAACCTCCTGGAGCTTGGTTGGGACTCTAGAACAGGCTACGGAACCTGCTCTTGACTACCTGGCGTGTGAGGGATTCCCTCATGCATCAGATAAACGTGCGATCTCTCTCTTCACACACCGTTTACAACGGCTAATTTGGCAAAGCTGCGCTATCTTCTCATGCCGTTGGAAAACGCGTCAACTTTGGTTGTCAAAACTGAACAAGTCTAAAAAAATGCCAAATATTGGCCCTGTAGCACCTTCTCATGGGTTTGTGGGCGAGGGTACTCTGTATCCCTCAGCATTCGGGGTTTCGAGTCGAGTCGCGCTCAAGGAGGAGCCAGATGCTTCAGGATCTGCTGCGGGCGCCCGCAGCACAAGAGGTGGTCGCGAGGCTAGAGCCGACTGCCGTCAGTCCCTCAACGACCGGTCTTGATGACGGCTCCCGTCCGTGGCTGGTGGTGCGGTTGTTCAGGGCCCTGAAGGCATATGTCGCCTGGCACCTCAGTTACTACAAATTGATAGCGCGCGATGCGCGAACGCCCCGCACACCCAAGATACTCTTGTGGAGTGCACTTGTGTATGCCGTTTCTCCGATAGGGCTCGTGCCGGACATAATTCCGGTAGTGGGTTATCTGGACGACGTGATAATCGTGCCTACTCTCATCATGATCGCCGTCAAGAGGGTTCCCCCAGAGGTCATAATCGACTGCCGCTTGATTATGGGCATCCGGAGAAGCCTCGCCGCCGCCGGCGCCAGCACCCGCGAGCGTTAGTCGGACGGCGAAGCCTGGTAGACTGTCGCCTCTCCCTGCAGGACCTTCTCGTCGCTTTGGTTTCGGACGACAAACTCCATGTTCGCTATCGGGCGGTCCTCCCGTACCGATGTGACCATTGCCTCCGCCGTGATCGTGTCTCCGATGTAGACCGGTAGCGGAAAGCGCCATTCCTGTGATATGAAAACCGTCCCTGGCCCGGGCATGTTCATCGCGACCAGGGCGTGAAGCAGGCCTGTGGTGATGCCGCCCTGGGCCACCAGACGCCCGAAGCGGGTGCGGCTGGTGAACTCGGTGTCGAAGTAGGGAGGATTGTAGTCGCCGGTGATCTTGGTGTAGTCCGTTACCATCCCTTCGGTAACGGTAGTCGTTCGTAGTGGCTTCTGGCCTATCGACACGTCCATCACTTTCTCCTCCTTCATTCTTGCTCGACAGCCATGTTACACCCGTGTGGGGCAGCGGTGGAGGTCTATCAATAGGCAGTTTGGTGATAGAGGGTAGTCCAGCTGCCCGCGAATACTGTACCGATTCGTAGGTGGCCTGCTATCATGGGCCGGTCTCGTGGAGCAGCATTCGCACATAACGGTTCGTGGACTTACGCACGTTTATGGTGTGGATGGGACGGCGCTGACCGCTCTGGACGGGGTGGATTTCGAAGCTCGGCGGGGGGAATTCGTCTCTGTGATAGGGCCCAGTGGCGGGGGAAAGACCACGCTGCTGAAGGTCATTGGCGGGCTTCTACAGCCAACGTCGGGAATCGTGGTAATTGACGGTGCGAGTCCTGAGGATGCCCAATTGCTCAAGCGCATTGGCTTTGTATTCCAGGAACCCGCGTTGTTGCCGTGGAAGACCATGACCCAGAACGTGAGGCTGCCCATGGAGATAAACCATGGGAAGACTCCACCGGACATAGGAGCCACAGGGCGTCTGATCGAGATGGTCGGGCTCGATGAGTTTCGGGACTACTATCCCCATCAACTATCCGGCGGTATGAGACAGCGTGTTGCATTTGCAAGGGCCCTTGTTACGGACCCTGACGTGTTGTTGATGGACGAGCCTCTTGGTTCCTTGGACGAGATTACCCGTACGTCGATGAGGTATGAGCTTCTCAAGGTATGGGAGGCGTTGCCAAAAACAATAGTCCTGATCACCCACAGCATTGCAGAGGCGGTCATGATGTCCGACAGGGTCGTTGTCCTGTCCTCCAGACCGGGACGGGTAGTAGGAGAGGTTTCTATCGACCTACCGAGGCCTCGTGAAGAGGCTCTGGAGCGGGCACCTGAATTTTTGGAGCGAGCAGACCGTGTAAAGGAGTTGTTGGCCCTTGGAGCGAAGCGCACGACAACAGCGGGCCGAGCACGCGCCGGGTCATGAGCCAGGGGTAACTAGGGCGGCTAACGGCCGGCTCCGGATGAGCATTCCGATATCTGCCCTCGTCTATCTGGCGCCGGCTGCGATGGCAGCCCTTGTGCTGATGGTGGGATGGGAGCTGTGGGTCCGGCTCGCCGACGTGCCAGTCTACATCGTTCCTGGACCCTTGACGGTGTTGCGACGCCTGTTTGGGGATGTGGGCTTTTTTGCAGGCCATGGGGCCACGACCCTGATGGAGGCCGGCGCAGGTTTCTTTCTAGGTTCGCTCGTAGCGGTGGCGGCAGCGACGCTGATGGCCCACTCTCGCATCTTGGAGCGGATACTGCTTCCGCTGGCGGTGGTGGTTAAGGTAACGCCCATCGTGGCTATCGCACCGCTGTTTGTCATCTGGTTCGGGTTCGGCTCTACGCCGAAGATTCTGATTGCGGCGATAATCACCTTCTTTCCAGTGTTGGTAAACGCCAATGTGGGGCTGAGGGCGGTCGACCCGGGGGCGCTCGATCTCTTCAGGTCGCTTCACGCGAGCAGGGCCGAGATACTCTTGAAGTTGAGAGCGCCCAGCTCCCTCCCATATCTGTTCGCCGCGTTTCGGATAGCCGTACCGCTATCAGTTATCGGGGCGGTGGTGGGGGAATGGTTCACGGGCGATCAGGGCCTGGGCAGCGTGATTATCGTCGCCCACAATGATCTGGACACACCTACGCTTTTCGCGGCAATTTTTTCGTTGGCCATTATAGGGGTCAGCCTCACACTAGCTACTTTCTATGTGGAGAAAAGGACGCTGTTTTGGCACGATTCTTTCCTGGCATGACGGGAGCGACGCTCGTTCTGATGGCGCTAGTGGCGCTGACTGCAGTGGCGTGTGGTGGCGAGGAGCCGGACACTGCGCCGGATCGCGTTGTGTTCATGGCCGGCTTCAAGGCCCAGGCAAACCTGCCTTTCGTCGCGGCCTATGTTGCCCAAGAGAAGGGATACTTCGAGACGCAGGGGCTGGATGTTGAGATACGACACGCGAGCAGTGGGGAGCACTTAAAGTTGCTGCTCTCTGGGGATGTGGACATCACGACAGCAGCGGCCACGTCTGTCCTCAAGCGGCGATCAGACCCTGAGATACCGGTCGTGGCGTTTGTCCTCTTCGGCCAGCGAGGGCAGCAGGCCTACGTAGCCTTGAGTGACTCGGGAATGAGCACGCCGGATGATTGGGAGGGTAAGACTTTCGGATACAAGACATCGATCCCGCCGGACTACCTCGCCGTTTTGAAGTCTAGTGGTGTCGATCGCTCTCGGATCACAGAGGTCAATGCAGGTTTCGATCCGAGGATATTGACCGAAGGCAGGGTGGATGTGCTTGCGGTATTCAATTCGAACGAGCCAGACACGATCCGCAGGCTCGGTTTCGAGGTGACGAGCTGGGAACCCGAAGACTTCGGTGTTCCCAATCTGGGACTGACGTACATTGCGACAGAGCAGACGGTTGGTGAACGGGGCGATCTAGTGCAGAGGTTTCTGAAGGCCACGCTCAAGGGGGTGGAATTCGCCCTCGCCAATGTCGAAGAGACGCTGGACATTGTCCTCGAATACGCCCCGGGGGCTGACCGGGACCACCAACGGTTCATGTTGGAGACAGAGTTGGCCGACGCTCGGAGCGACCTCACCGGCCAGAACGGGATCGGTTGGATGACGGACGGGCAGTGGATGGCCCTTTACGATTACCTGCTCGAATTCGACGCCTTGCCTAATTCCTTCGATTACAAAGAAGCCTTCACCGACAGCTTCCTGAGCGGGGTCTACGATGAGGGAGAGCTCAGCTGGCCGTAGGCGCGCTGGTCGCGCGAGTTGTCGAGGTGTGGCTACCAATGTCGGTCTAGGGGCGCAGGTTCTTAGTCTCGGCTAGTACGCTCACGGTCAATGATGGACCCTATCTCGAGGGCCGCGTCGTCGATGCGCCCCTCCCGGTTATAGACGATGAAGTCGAACTTTGGGGCCTCCTCCATCTCCTTTAGGGCGGTGTCTAGTCGCCTCTGAAGAGCTTCTGGCGATTCGGTCATACGTCGTTTAAGTCGGGAGGCTACTTCGCTCATTTCTGGGGCCGCCAGGAATATAAACAGTGCGTCTGGGAGGATCTCGCGGATGGTGGCCGCACCCTGGACATCAATCTTGACGACGACGTCCTGACCCGCTTCTAGTGCCTTGGTGACCTGGTCGCGCGGTATCCCGTACATGTTTCCGTAGACGTTGGCGCTCTCAAGGAGTCCATCGGCGTCGGCCATTCGGCTGAAGGTCTCTTTTGAGACGAAAATGTAGTCTACACCATCCGTCTCGCCTGTGCGGATCGTGCGGGTGGTGGCCGTCACGGTGAAATGGTACGGAAATCCGAGTTGTTTCATCCGCGAGAGGACTGCGTCCTTGCCAACGCCGGATGGCCCGGAGAGAATTACTACAAGGGGTTTTTCGCTACGTGCCATTTCGCCTTACCGAAGGGGGTTGATTCAATCTGGGTATCTTGAGCAAATGAGCGTTGGCCTCGTGGTTCTAGCACCCCTACTGGGAGGTGAGAGAGTTGAGGGTGCGCCAGAAGCCCGGGTACGAGACGTCGGCGGCTTCGGCTCCCGCAATCGTGGTTTCGCCGGTGGCTATCAGCCCAGCGACGGCCATCGTCATCGCTATTCGGTGGTCGCCGGCGCTGTCGCACGACGCGCCCTTTAGGCGGTCAACTCCACGGATGGTCATGCCGCCGGGCCGCTCCTCGATGTCGGCTCCAAGGCTCGATAGCCCAGCTACCGTGGCCATGATTCGGTCGGACTCCTTGATGCGAAGCTCTTCGGCGTCGCGGATTGTCGTTGTGCCGGACGCGAGGCTGGCAGCTAGCGCGAGGGCGGGCAGCTCATCGATTGCCCTCGGTACAGCATCGCCAGCGATCTCTGTCCCGTGGAGTTGGCTGCTCTCAGCGACGATGTCAGCGACAGGTTCGTCCCCGATTTCTCGCACGTTTTTTATCTGGATGTTCGCACCCATCGACCTCAGTGCGTCTAGTACACCGGCGCGTGTGGGGTTGATTCCTACGTTGCGGATCGTTAGGCGAGCATCGGGGTGGACGCAGGCTGCCACCAACCAAAAGGCGGCGCCGCTGATGTCGCCGGGGACGGCGACGTCCATGGCGCTAAGGGTCGAGCGGCGGACCGAGATTCGGGGGCCGGCTATAGTGATGTCCGCCCCCATCGCGCGCATCATGCGCTCAGTGTGGTCACGGGACTCCGCTGGCTGGACCACGGTGGTCTCGCCGGTGGCGTGAATGCCGGCGATCAGTACGCTCGACTTGACCTGGGCGCTGGCGATGGGTTGATCGAATGAGATTCCGGACAGGTTGCCGCCGCGAATCGCGAGTGGGGCTAAAGAGTTGTCGACCCGGCCCAGGATATGCGCACCCATCTCACTGAGGGGGGTGATAATGCGGTCCATTGGCCGCGAGCGCAGCGATTCGTCGCCGGTCACGACGCTGAAGAATGGCTGCGCGGCCAGGAGGCCCGCGACCAGCCGTGTGGCCGTGCCGCTGTTGCCAGCGTTAAGTACCGTATCAGGCTCGGTGAGGCCGTCGGGACCCTGGCCCTGCACCAGGAAGCACTCTTCGGCCCCCGTCTGCGCACAGTTCAAGTGGGCCGTTATCGAAATACCAAGCCCGCCCATGCAGCTCAGTATGGATGCGCGGTCGTCACCGTGACAGAGGTTGGATACGTGGGCATTTCCGGAGGCGATAGAGTTGAGCAGGATAGCTCGTTGGGATATTGACTTGTCTCCCGGCAGGGTGACAGTTCCCTCAAGCCGCGCGGCGCCGCGAACGGTTCTGATCATGGCGTGGTCGGGTCGCAGGGCGTTCCATCGTGTGCCCCTAGCCTGAGGGTGGGCAGAAAAGTGAGCAGGGGAGTATTACTTGCGGTCATTTTTGTCGTATCGATCGGCGGCCTCATTGATTTTCTTGATCTTACCCGTCAGTCTTCTGCCGAAGAACATGCCCCCGAGAGATTGCCCTATCGTGGGAATTTCGGGACCTCTCTCCGGGACTATGGCGTCGACTTCCCACTTGATCCTCTCTTCGCGAGCGCGCTCCAGTTCCTTCGCCAAATCGCCATCCTCCTGGTCCAGTTGGTCGCGATAATTGATGAGCTCAGTGATGGCCTGGTTGATCCAGTGGCGGACCGGTTCGGCGTTTGCGCGAAATGACGCTGCGCTGTGTTCAGGGTCTTCCCTTGCGAAATGGGACACGGTCCTGAATTCGGCTCCTGCCACCCGTGCGATCTCGCGCCATGAGGATGCGGACGAGACGGATCCTACTAGGGCTGAAGAGAGAATGCGAGGAAGTAACACAGCTGCGGAGGAGTAGGAATCGTGCTCGAGAGCATCTATGAAAAGCGGCTGGGCGCCCAATATCTCTACCAATCCGGTCACAGTCTTGACTGCTTCAGGTTTAGCCCTTTCGGACGGAATGATGCAGTAGTTGGTGCCCTCGAAGACGTCTACGCTAGCGTCTTCAATTTCTGACATCAGCTCTTTGGGTAGCGGCCGGCCTGCTACGAAATTTATATCGTCGGAGTAGTACTCCTTGGCCCATTCCAGCACCTCGACCTTGTTGGTCCCGGTGTCTGTGATCACGCATCCATTCTCCAGGATAGGGCCGATCGCCTCCATGAGTTCGCGGGTCTCGCCTGCGGGCGCGTCCAGAATCACAAGCTGTGCGCCCTCTAGGGCACCTTTGAGATTTCTGCTCGTGCGATCAAACGCGCCCATCTTGGAGCCCTTGGTAAGCAGTCCGCTGTATCCGGAAGTGCCGAGTATCTCCGTATTTTGGAGGTTGGCCCGCTTGAGGCCGAGGCCGATAGAAAGGCCGACGGGCCCCGCTGTGATGATTGTAATTCGGTCCATATCTGTCCTCCTCCCTGCTTCTCCGCAAACCTAATTGATAGCAGATTATCCCAGAGGTGTCTACCAGAGTACCAGGCTGCCCAGAATCCTGATGAGGGGGTTCAGGATCAGCGAGAAGAGCCCCATCCCTGGAACGACGAAGCCGATCATAATGACCACCATCAGGGGGACGAAGCCGTATTTTTCCAACTTCGCATACTCTAAGGCGACTTCGCGCGGCAGAACGCCGAGCGCGGCGTTGTACCCGTCCAATGGAACCAATGGAACTAGGTTGAAAGATGCGAGGAGCAGGTTCCAGAACACGCCCGATATCAGGAAGTAGCCTACCACCGAGCCTCCGACGAAGACCAAGCCGAGGTCTCCCGCATCACCGATTCCGGCATTGATAGGGATGGCGAGGATGGCGGCAGTCGCGATGTTCGACAGCGGTCCAGCAAGCGCCACTAAGGCCATCCCGCTTCGAGGTCCTATTCGCAGATTGACGGGGTTTATCGGCACCGGTTTTGCCCAGCCAAATCCGGCTAGAAGGATCATCGCCGCACCTAGTGGGTCAAGGTGTGCAAGGGGGGACAGGGAGAGGCGTCCCAAAGATCGAGGGGTTGGGTCGCCCAACCGAGTTGCGGCCAGTGCGTGGCTGAACTCGTGGATGGTGAGGGCGATCAGCAGAGCTGCCAAGAATCCGCCGGCCGACACCAGTGCCTGGAAGGGATTGTACTGGATCTGATCGAAGAGATTGAACAGCAACTAGCGTTTGTTCCGGTCTCGGTAATGCCATGTACGTGCGCGAGGTGCGCCAAGAATCGTGTCCATAGAATAGCAAAGGACGGGGTGGATTGCTCCGCCCCGTCCTTTTTAAGCTTGTTCGAGTTAAGGGCTAGTGGCCTCCGCAGGCGCAACCACCACCACCGCCGCCGCCGCCGCAACCAC
>CAJWER010000041.1 GCA_913030785.1 uncultured Chloroflexota bacterium
TTGTATGACAGCCCTCGGGATGTCGGCGCAGACCGCATCGCCGATGCGGCAGCGGCCCTTGCGCTTTACGGCGGTCCGGCGATCGTCGTGGACTTTGGGACAGCGACTGTGTTCGATGCAATCTCAGCGGATGCAGAGTACGTTGGTGGGGCCATCGCTCCGGGCATATCGGTGGCTGCGGACTCCCTCTACCACAGCACATCGCAACTCAGACGTGTCGAGCTCGATCGGCCCTCATCTGCCATCGGTCGCAACACAGTACATGCGATACAGTCCGGGCTCGTGTTCGGCTATACGGACATGGTCAAGGGCATGGTCGCGCGGTTCGACGAGGAGTTGGGAGGCGGCTGCAAGGTCATCGCCACGGGTGGCCTCGCGGATTTTTTTGCGAAGGAAGCGGGCATATTTGACGTGGTGCTCCCGAATTTGACGCTATCTGGCCTCCAGATTATCCACGCGCTAAACTCGTAGGTGCGAGGATTACCGCAGAGATCGCTGAGTAGGAATTTGGAAAATGTGCGGAACACCCGATCCTGGGCCGAATCCGCCTAGTTGGTATGAATAGCACTCCGCGTTCTCTGCGCCCTCTGCGGTATAATGGATTTGATCGGCATTGGCCTTTACCACGTGAAAAGGAAGGGACCAGAAGATGCCAAGCCCACTTGATGGACTCCCCGTAGCGTTGGGGGTCAGCGGAAGCATCGCCGCTTACAAGGCGGTGGACCTCGCCAGCAAGTTGACCCAGGCCGGCGCACTAGTCGACGTTGTCATGACGTCGAGTGCGCAAAAGTTCGTGACGCCTCTCTCTTTCCAGAGCATCACCCACCGGCCCGTGACCTCCGACCCCTTTGACCCGCAGACCGAAATGGGCATCGACCATGTCGCCGTCGCCGAGCGTGCGGGCATTGTGGTGGTGGCCCCTGCCACCGCCAACACCATAGCGAAGATGGCACACGGCCTCGCAGACGACGCACTGAGCGTGATGTTGCTGGCCACGGCGGCTCCCGTGATCGTGTGCCCCGCTATGGATGGAAACATGTACGCGAACTCGGCGACGCAGTACAACCTCGGAACATTAAAGGACAGAGGGATCACTATCGCCGGACCGGCTGTGGGCCGGATGGCTTCGGGCCTGGTGGGTGCGGGTCGCCTCATAGAGGTCCGAGAGATTATCGGCCACATGTCTGTGGTTCTAGGGCGTAGTGGCGACCTGGCAGGGCGAAAGATAGTGGTGAGTGCTGGTGGCACTCAGGAACCGATTGACCCTGTCCGATTCATCTCGAATCGCTCATCCGGAAAGATGGGCTATGCGATCGCCGAGGCCGCCAGAGACAGGGGGGCCGCGGTCACGATCGTAGCCGCCCCAGGCGCGCTGGCCGATCCGGTGGGCGTGCAGGTGGTGCATGTGGAGACTGCAATGGAGATGCAAAATGCCGTCGTAGCCGCATCCGAGGACGTTGACGCGCTAATCATGGCTGCGGCGGTTGCCGACTGGCGGCCCAGAGATTCCGCGGATCAAAAGCTGAAGACTGGCAAGGCTGTTTCGTCGGAACTCCAACTCGAAAAGACCTCAGACATCGTCGCGGGAGTTTCGCGCGAGGGCCTGGTAAAGGTTGGTTTCGCCGCCGAGACAGAAGACCTAGAGAGCAATGCGCAGGGCAAGCTAGCTAAAAAAGGGCTGGACCTAATCGTGGCCAACGACGTCAGCGCCGAGGGCAGCGGCTTCGGCTCCAACACCAACGAGGTCGTACTCATCGACGCGGACGGCGGCCGCGAGACCCCCGGGCTGTTGCCGAAGTACGAGGTAGGTCACAGAATCCTGGATAAGGTCAGGGGGTATCTGAAATGATGGTACAAAAACGTGCTCCGCAGTATTGCTGAGGGACTCCAAGCGACCGCAACGATCAAGACGATCTACGGAGACCCACTCGAGTCCGCCGTCCGTACCGTCATCCCTGTGGCGCGAGTGTGCTATGGCTTCGGCGGTGGTGGCGGAACCAAGGGAGCGGACGTTGAGCTGGAGGATGATGAGGGTGCGGGGGCGGTCGGGGGCAGTGGTGGAAGTGGGGTCGAGGTTACGCCGGGGGGCCTGATTGAGATCACCGAAGAGGGCACACGCTACGTGTCGTTCGATGATCGGCGCAGGCTCGTGCGCGCCAGCGTATTGGGTTTGGTGCTCGTAGCGTTACTCCTCCGGCGACGTCACAAGGGCTGAGCGCTTAGACAACAGGGCGTGTCTGGTGGGGTCATGCACTTCGGGGACGGCGACAGGTGCAGCTAGGAACCGCCGCACATCGACACACAGCATGGGGTGCGGGCAACAGAAGGCTCGGTAACTCTCCCCCGCCTACGTTTGTTCGCGGCGACCCGTGCGAGCCATTCGCCAGCCGAATGCGACCACAAGCAAGATCGCTAGGGCCATCATGTTCCATACCGAGACGCAGTCATCGTTGACGGCCCTCGTCACGCCTCCTAAAATACTTTGGGTCCCCTTCACTAGACCGATGAGGTTCAACCGCAATGGATGAGACCGCGACTGACTCCAGCATGGCCAAGGCCTACGACCCTAAGGCCACCGAGCAGAGTATCTATGAGTCTTGGCTTGAAGGTGGCTACTTCACGCCGGAGATCGACCGCTCACGCAAACCCTTCGTCATCATGATGCCTCCCCCCAACGTGACCGGTCAGCTTCATATGGGCCATGCCCTCACCACGGCGCTGGAAGACCTGATGACGCGGTGGCACAGGATGCTCGGCGACCCAACTTTGTTCCTCCCGGGCACGGACCACGCCGGCATCGCGACCCAGGTTGTGGTCGAACGCATGCTGGCTGCCGACAATTTGACACGGCAGGATCTTGGCAGGGAGGCGTTTACAAAGACGGTCTGGGAGTGGGTCGATCGCTATGGGAGCAGGATATATGAGCAGCTCAAGCGGCTCGGCGCGTCGTGCGACTGGACCCGCCAGGGATTTACTCTGGACGAAGGCCCCAGCAAGGCTGTGCACACGACCTTTGTAAACCTGTATAAAAAGGGGTTGATCTACCGGGGCGAGCGGATCGTCAACTGGTGCCCACGCTGTGTCACTGCTCTCTCAGATCTCGAGGTGAAACACCGCGAGGAAGATGCGGGCTTGTACCACATCCGGTACCGGATTGAAGGCGGCGACGGCGAGTTGATTATCGCCACCACACGGCCCGAAACGCTGCTGGCCGACACCGCAGTGGCGATAAACCCGGACGACGACCGCTACGCCGCTTTCGCAGGCAAGAGTGCAATACTACCGCTGCTGGGCAGGATCATCCCTGTGGTGGCCGACGAGGCTGTCGACCCTGAGTTTGGCACGGGCGCACTAAAAGTCACGCCGGGTCACGACCCGGCGGACTTCGAGATTGGCGAGCGTCACAGCCTGCCCATCATCAACATACTGAATCCGGACGGGACCATGAACGAGAACGCCGCTCACTACGAGGGTCTTGACCGGCTGGAGGTCCGTACCAAGATCGTGGAGGAGATGGACAAGGAAGGGCTGCTCCTCAAGATCGAGCCGTATCGCCACTCCGTGGGACACTGCGACCGCTGCGACCAGATTGTCGAGCCCATCGTCAGCAAACAGTGGTACATGAGCATGGAAGGCCTGGCGAAGCCGGCCATCGAGGCAGTCGAGAGTGGACGCATTAGGGTCGTCCCTGAGCGATTCACGAAGGTCTACTACAACTGGATGTACAACATCAGGGACTGGTGCATCAGCCGCCAGCTATGGTGGGGACATCGCATCCCGGCGTGGTACTGTCAGGATTGCGACGCCGTCGTCGTGGCACTGGATGACCCGACTTCATGCGATCAGTGTGGCTCTTCGAACTTGGAGCGCGATCCCGATGTTCTGGACACCTGGTTCAGCTCGGCGCTCTGGCCCCACTCTACCCTGGGGTGGCCCAACCAGACCGAGGATTTAGACTATTTCTACCCCGGCTCGGTCCTCGAAACAGGCCACGACATACTGTTTTTCTGGGTTTCCCGGATGATCATGACGGGCATCGAGAACGCCGGCGACATTCCCTTCGAGACGATCTACCTCCACGGGATGGTCCTTGATCCCACGGGTATCAAGATGAGCAAGGTGAAGGGCAACGTGCTCGATCCCCTGGAGCTTGTGGACATCTATGGCGCTGACGCGCTGCGATTTGCCCTGACGACGGGTAACTCGCCGGGCAACGATATGCGCCTCAACGAGTCGAAGATGGAGGCGAGCCGCAATTTCGCCAATAAGATTTGGAACGCATCGCGCTTCGTGATGGCCAACATCGAACGTTCCGAAGGCAGTGCAAATTGGAGTTGGCCGCCGACACCGGAGCACCTTGAGGACCGCTGGATTGTCGCTCGCCTGCAGACGACGGTGTCCAACGTCGACCGGTACATGAAGGAGTTCCAATTCGGTGAGGCTCAGCGGGAGGTCCATGACTTCCTGTGGGGCGAATACTGCGATTGGTACCTGGAGATGTCGAAGATCAGGATGCGAGCGGGCGACGATTCGCCGCTGCCGATCCTGGCTTACGTTCTGGAGCAGACTCTGCGCCTGCTCCACCCCTTCATGCCCTTCATCACAGAGGAGATCTGGGGCAATCTGATCAAGATGCTGCCCGCAGGGTACGAAGCCCCCAGTGCGCTGATCGTTGCGTCGTACCCCGTTGCCGACACGTCGCTGGCCGACCCGCAGGCCGAGTCCGATATCGGCGCTGTCATCGAGATGGTGCGGGCCATCCGGAACCTGCGGGCCGAGTTCAGGATAGAGGCCAATCGCAATGTTGAGGCGATCGTCGACGCACCGGATATTGAGAAGGTGTTTGAATCGGAGAGCGCGGCCATCGTCGCACTGGCGCAGGTCGACCCTCTGATCATGGCGTCGGGCTCGTCATCTGATGGCGCTGGCGATGGTGACAGCGTATCCCTTGTCCTGTCGCGAGGCACCGTAACGGTGCCGTTGGAGGGGGTAGTGGACGTGGATCGGGAAAAGGCGCGTCTTACCGAGGAGTTGCAGCAGATCGACTCCGGTGCTCAGCGCCTGTCGGCACGTCTATCCAAGGCCGATTTTCTATCGAAGGCGCCTCCGGAGGTAGTTGAGAAGGAGCGAGCCAGGCTCAGCAGACTGGAGGACAGGCGCATCAGGGTGGCCGAGACGCTCTCGCGTCTGGGGGGCTAACACCGCGCGCTACGGGTTCGCCCCGGCACCACTTCGCGAGGCCGTGCGACCTGTGGTGCTCTTCATGTGTTCCAACATCTGAAGTCCCTTTCGCGTGTCGCTGGCGATGCGAGACTTGTCAGTTGATTTGAGCCGGTACTTGAACAGCCAGTACGTGAACTCCCTGGACTCTCCGACGCTAATCGAGTCGGCCTCCGCCGCGCTCCCAATCTCCAGCCGGAATCTTGCCAGGAGCGCGCTGCCGGAGTCGCGGTAGAGTCGTGTGTACGCCTGCTCGGAGGCGTCGGTAACGAACAGGATTCCGTTGCTCGTGTTCCGCTTCAGCACCTCCAGTTCGTTCGCCAACTGCAGAGCTTCTTCCACGGTCACGCCGTAGTAGAAATTGAGATATCCGCGGTACCTGTCCACCCCCAGTAGGCCCTGAATCCGTTCGATATCGAATGACTCGGGCAGGCGACCTGCAAACAGTAGATCCTCGATCTCTTGCTGCGGTATCTGGCCGCTGATCTCTTCGCAGAGACGTTCGGCGAGCACCAGCCAGTCGAAGGCCTCACCCCCTATCAGGTAGCGGTACGTGCGTCCCTGGTGCGTCTCTACTGGCAAGGTCCAGAGTGCCATTGCCTCGAAGAATGCGGTGGGCCAATCGCGATCCTTTTTTAGTGCGTCTTTTAGGTGCGCTACCGCATGGCCTGCGGATTCATGCCATTCGGTGCGGCCGCTTTGAGTTGTGCTATGCATAGGCTTGCAAGGCCTCACGCCGTCGCGACTTTTCAACACTCAGGAAGTCCATAAAGGCGTCGGTTGGCAGCGTGTTGACAATGTGGTGAGCCTCGCACCAGGCGCGGCGAGCGATCGCTACCCTGTATCGCTGATTATCCAGACGCTCTACGGTGTGGGCGTCACTATCTATGGCCATGACGACGCCAAGATCGATGGCCCGCCGGATGTGCGAGTCTCTCAGGTCCAGGCGCTCCGGCGACGCGTTGATCTCCAACACGGTACCTGTCTCCGCTGCGGTGACAAAAATCGCTTCGAAATCAGCATCGATTCCTTTGCGTTCTCCGAGCATACGTGCGCTTAGGTGGCCGATTGCTGTGACATGAGGGTTTTGCATCGCCCTGATGATCCGCTCGGTCATTGTGTCACGTGGCTGGCCCAAGCCGGAGTGGATGGATGCGACGACCCAGTCCAGGGTTGCAAGCACATCGTCGGGGTAATCTAGGCTGCCGTCGGCGCGAATGTCTACCTCCGAGCCGGATAGCACCTTGATGCCGCCGATGGCCGCCTCGACCCTGCGCAGCTTCGACTGACGGCTCTCCAGCCGCTCCGGTGTCAGGCCATTTGCTATGGCTCGCCCGGCCGAATGATCGGTAATGGCCACGTAGCCGTAGCCGCGTTCTTTGGCCCCCGCGACCATCAGTTCCAGGGAATCTCGACCGTCGCTCCAATCACTATGGACGTGCAGGTCTCCGCGCAGGTCTTTGAGTTCCACAAATCGCGGCAGACTTGATGTTTCAGCGGCGTCTATTTCCCCAAGCCCAATTCGGAGCTCGGGAGCGATGTACTCCAGGCCAAGTTTGGCGTAGAGCGCCTTCTCGCTGGCATATTCTTCGAGGGTGCCGCTGCTTGGTTCGGTGATACCGTGCTCGTTGACGGAGAGTCCCATCCGGACGGCATGCTCCTGTAGCACGCCGTTGTGCCGATGGCTCCCGGTAAGGTGTTGCAGTGCTGAGCCGAACCTCGCATCCTCGACGATCCTCAGCTTCACAACGAGCCCCTCGCTCAACATTACGGAGGCCGAAGTGTCGTCCGAATCCAGGACCCGGGTCACGTTGGGCAGTGCTGCAAGCGTGCCAAGGACATCGGCGTGATTGTTGGAGGTGCATACGAGGTTGATATCGCCAATTGTCTCCTCGTAGCGTCTTAGACTGCCGGCTACCGCGAGCTTGTCGATGCCGGGGCACTGTTCCCTCAGCGCCTCAACGACCCTTTCCGCAGCAGGCATTGCCCGGGCTATCGGGAGACGGTCAGTGCGTGCCTCCCTGGCGGCGAGGGCGTGGAGGATACTCTCGGCCTTCTTCGCTCCCATTCGTGGCAATGACGCGAGGCTGCCGTTGAGGATGGCACCTTCGAGCTGTGCCACAGATGTAACTTCTAGCTCGTCCCAGAGTCGCTTGGCCGTCTTGGGACCGATGCCGGGAACGCGCATCATTTCGAGAATGCCATCTGGAAATTCGGAGCGCAGCTGCTCGAAGAAATCCAGTTTCCCCGCGGAGACCAGCTCTGAAATTTTCCGGGAGATCGCCTTGCCGATGCCAGGTATGGCCTTGAGATCCTGGCCGTCACGAAGCATTTGTGCCAGCTCAATGGGGAGCTTGTCGATGGTTCTGGCGACGCGCTGGTACGCGACCACCGTGAATCGTTGCTCGCCCTTGATTTCGAGCAGTCCGGCGATGCCCTGAAAGACTTCTGCGACCTGTGGGTTGTTCACGGAGATCTGCCTCGCTATCGAAAACAGTATCTCGGCCGTGTCGCCCGGAGAGGCCAGGCACGTCGCTTATCTACTGCAAACAGGTTTGGGGGAGCATTTGCAGGCAATTAAGAGCAGTTCATTAGGCCCCGTGGCATCGCTTGTACTTTTTGCCACTGCCGCAGGGACACGTATCGTTTCTCCCCACTTTGACCGAACCGGAAGCTTCGGGAGCCCGGGGCTGGTTCCCCAGGGCTTTCGCCATGATGCTCCTGGCCTCGGATCGCTTCTTGGCTCGTCCCTCGCTCCCGTTGGTTGCGCCGGGGCCTGCCGCGACGCGGTAAATCGTATGGACGATATCGTACTGGATGCGGTCCTTGAGGGTCTCGAACATCTCCATGCCCTCTCTTTTGTACATGACCAGCGGGTCTCGCTGGCCATAGGCATGGAGCCCGATACCTTGTCTCAGATTCTCCATCGCCGTCAGGTGCGGAACCCAGTTGGCGTCGATGGTGCGAAGCATGACCTCGCGCTCAGCCATCCTCATTAGATCGGGGCCAAGGTTGACTTCGTGCTTTTCGTAAAGAGCGCTTGCTTGCTCCATGACCAACTCAAAGATCTCCTCCTGATCCATCTCCGCGACAACCTCGGGGTCGGCCAGATCGCCTTCGAGCGGGAAGATGGACAGGAGCTCTCCCATTAGCGCGTCGACATCCCAGTCCTCCGGCGGAATGCCGTCCAGGTGTCGTGAGATGACATCAGGCAGTTCGGACTCGATCATATCATGGATATTTGTCTTGAGATCCGCCCCGCTGAGCACCTTGTTGCGTTCGCCGTAGATGACGGTCCGGTGGGTATTGATTACGTCGTCGTAATCTACGAGCTGCTTGCGGGTGTCGAAATGAAACGCCTCGACCTTGACTTGAGCGCCCTCGATCGACCGGCTGATCATCTTGTTTTCGAGAGGCTCGCTCGAGTCCATTCCCGCCCAGTTCATGACGGCCTGGATCTTGTCCCCACCGAATCGTCGCATGAGACTGTCGTCAAGGGCGACATAGAAGCGAGTGCTGCCTGCGTCTCCCTGGCGTCCTGCGCGGCCACGCAGCTGGTTATCGATACGCCTCGCTTCGTGGCGCTCGGTTCCGATGATGTGGAGACCACCGGACTCGACAACCTTGCGGTGCTCCTCTTCCCAGCGCTCACGAGAAATGTCCATGGCATCGGGGTTGCCGCCCAACACGATGTCCGTACCGCGACCGGCCATGTTTGTTGCTACTGTCACCGCCCCGGGCCTTCCGGCTTCCGCGACGATAGCCGCCTCACGTTCGTGCTGCTTGGCGTTTAGGACCTGGTGAGGGATGCCACGCTTCTTCAGGCGTTCGCTGAGCACCTCAGACCTGGAGATGTCCGTTGTCCCGACCAGTACCGGCTGCCCCTGCTCATGCCGCTCTACGATGGCATTGATGACCGCCTCGTACTTGGCCTTTTGATCGCTGAATATCTGATCGACAGTATCTTCTCTGACCATCGCCACATTCGTTGGGATATCTACGACCTCAAGCTTGTATATCTTCCAGAATTCCTCGGCCTCCGTTGCCGCAGTTCCGGTCATTCCAGATAGCTTTGTGTGGAGTCGGAAGTAGTTCTGGAGGGTTATTGTCGCGTAGGTTATGCTCTCTCTCTGAATAGTGAGCGATTCCTTCGCCTCGAGGGCCTGGTGCAGGCCATCGGAAAAGCGTCGGCCCGGCATCTGACGGCCAGTGAACTCATCGACAATGATCACCTCTCCGTCTTTCACTATGTACTCTTTGTCGCGCTCGAAGAGGGCCCGTGCCTTCAGGGCATTTTCCACGAAGTGCACCTGTCGTACGTTCGCGGGGTCGTACAGATTCTCGACGTTGAGAAGCACTTCCAGTTTGCTCATGCCCTCTGGCGTGAGCGTGACAGCGCGGTGCTTTTCGTCTATGGCATAGTCCTCTTCAGGGTTGAGGGACGGGACCATTTTGGCAAAGCGGCTGTACTCCTTTGTGGACTCCTCTGCAGGGCCACTGATGATCAGTGGAGTCCTGGCCTCGTCAATCAGGATGTTGTCGACCTCGTCCACAATAGCGAAAACGCGATCCCGTTGAACGCGCTGAGAAAGGTCGATGACCATGTTGTCGCGCAGGTAGTCGAAGCCGAAGTCGTTGTTGGTTCCGTAGGTGATATCAGCCGCGTAGGCTTCTCTGCGGCTCACGTCGCGGAGCTTCTCTGAGCCGGGCTTGCCATCGGCGTCCGGATCGTACAGGTGAGACGAGTCGGCCTGTAAGACGCCGGTTGTGAGGCCAAGCATGTGGTATACCACGCCCATCCACTGGGCGTCGCGACGGGCCAGGTAGTCGTTCACGGTCACGACGTGAACGCCGTTGCCAGCAATGCCGTTCAGGTAGGCGGGCAGTGTAGCGACGAGAGTCTTGCCCTCACCAGTCCGCATCTCGGCGATCTTGCCCTGATGGAGCACGATACCGCCGATGAGCTGCACGTCGAAGTGGCGCATTCCCAGGGTCCGCTTGGCCGCCTCACGTACCAGCGCGAAGGCCTCGGGAAGCAGATCGTCCAGGGTCTCTCCGCCTGAGAGGCGGGACCTGAACTCGTCGGTCAGACCTCTCAAGTCCTCTTCAGACAGGTTTTCGAGACTCGGCTCGATCTCGTTGATCTCGTCAACGAGGGGCCTGAGCTTTTTGATCGCTTTCTCAGAGGATCCGCCTATTAGTTTGGCGATACTCTTTAGCATGTTAGGTCACACCCTTCCGCAGCCGTATATCAGTGTCGGTCGAGATACCATCGTCGATCTCTCGTAGCCGGCCCTTGTCTAGTCCACGATTTCTAGTGTTCGAACATCGCTCCCACGGACAGTCCGCTGTGTATCCTGTGTATGGCCTCCCCTAAAAGGGACGCTACGGACAATACCTTGAGATCTCCGAACTGCTTTTCCTGCGGTACCGGCAGGGTGTCGGTGACGACGACCTCCTTGAGTTCACTGTCCCGCAGCAGTTCAGGTGCAGTTCCAGACAGGAGAGGATGGACGGCGCAGCAATACACGTCCAGTGCACCCTTTTCCTTTAGTAGCCCCGCAGCGGAGACCATGGTCCCTCCTGTAAGGATCTCGTCATCGACGAGGAGAGCATTGCGTCCCTCTACCGATCCGATCAGGCTTACCGCTTCTGCACGGTCGTCATTCCCCAGCCTCTGCTTTTCGATGATCGCTATCGGCGCTCCCAGCAGGTCGGCTATGTTTCGGGCTCGCCGTGCAGCGCCCACATCAGGTGCGACGACTACCAGGTCGTCCAGGTTACGCTCTTTGAAGTTGTTGGCCAACAGAGGTATGGCTGACAACTCGTCAAGCGGAATGTTGAAGAACCCCTGGATCTGCCCGGCATGTAGGTTCATCGTTAGCACGCGGTCGGCGCCAGCCATAGAGATGAAGTCGGCGACAAGCCGGGCAGTGATCGCGACCCGCGGCTGGTCCTTTTTGTCCGTCCGCCCGTAGGCGTAGTAGGGGATCACTGTCGTGATACGTCCGGCCGAGGCGCGTCTCATGGCATCGATCATGATTAGCAACTCGATCAAATTGTCGTTGACCGGTACCGCGATTGGCTGGATTAGGAACACGTCCTTCTCGCGGACGTTTTCAAGTATCTTGACGAAGGTCTCGTCGTTGCTGAATTTGAATGCCTCGGAGCGGCCTAGAGTTATTCCCAGGTATGAGCAGATTTGCTGGGCCAGTTCTGGGTGGGCGTTGCCGCTGAAAACCCGGAGGTCTTCGAAGATCGCCATGTGGTCGATTCTCCTTGTGTAGCGAGTCGGTCTGGGGACAACCGGAGCGCCGCAAATAGCCTCGATTCCGGCGCGCGCAGGTATGCCGATTATAGCACACGGACCCTCCAACTCCTTCCGATTTGAGGACCGTTTGTGGACTCGCGAGGTGCGGGCAGCGAGCGGTCGGGCACCCATGTCTTGACACGGTCCCGTATTCCGCCGACGATGACTCCCCTAATCATTCCCGGGGTTGTTGCACAAATCTTTTCGAGCGGAGTGGTGCCATGGCAGACGAGAAACTGGATCTGATAGTGAGAGCCGATAGGGTCTTTTGCGCGGACACGGGCATCGACGGCCCCGGGGCCGTTGCGGTTCGCGATGGACGTATCGTAGCCGCCGGGCCAGATGTTTCCGGGGACGTTTCTGCGGAGCTCGTCTTTGAGGACTGCGTGCTATTGCCGGGGCTCGTGGATATGCACTGCCATCCGGCGCCTTCCGATTGGAAGTATGGTATCGACGCGGACGAGTTGGTGCTCCCCCGAGGGACGACGACGGTGCTCTCCCAGGGCGATGCCGGCCCTCGCAACTGGGCTCAGTATAAAGAGCAGATCATCGATGCCTCGGATACTCGGATACTAATGGCGCTCAGCCCGGCGCTGGGCGGCGAGGAAGGACACAACGCGGTATTTGAGCGCCTAGACGACGTGGATGTGGACGCTTGCGTTGATGCGATCACGCAGTCGGGCGACGCTATCTGGGGAATCGCCGTCAACGTGTCGGGCGGAACGACTGGGCAGCACGACCCGAGGGTGATTATGGGCCGCGCCCTTGAGGCGGCAGAGAGGACCGGAAAGCCACTTCTCTACGGCGTGCGGTGGGATCCGTTCGACTGGCCCTTGGCCGAGCAGCTTGCGCTCCTGCGCCAGGGCGACGTAGTGACCTACTGTTTCCATGAAGGGCGCGGCGGCATTGTGCCCGGAGACAGGGTGGTGGATGCTGCGTTGGAGGCAAGGGAGCGAGGTGTGTTGTTTGACATCGGCCACGGGATGTCGTCCTTCGATTTCGGCGTTGCCGAGACGGCGGTTGCGGGCGGATTCCTGCCCGACACCATATCGACCGACTTCTATAAGCGGCATAGTGAATCGGACCCGAGGCACGACTTGCCCCGTACGATGTCAAAGCTTATGGCTGTGGGCATGTCTGAGACGGAGGTCTTCGAGCGAGCTACATCGTCCCCCGCGCGGACGCTGGGACTGCAGGGAGAGATTGGAACGCTGGCGGCTGGCGCTTACGCCGACCTGGCGGTCTTGCGCTGGAATCCGGAGGCCGAGCCCTTAGTCGATGTTGCCGGGGAATCGCGCCCCGGGGGGTGCTGGGAGCCCGTTATGACGGTGCGCGGGGGTGAGGCAATCGTGCCCACTGGGCCCTGACCCAGCGCGCGGTCACCACTGAAACAAAAACGCCTGGCCGTTACGGCCAAGCGTTTTGATCTGCGTATTTTTTGGATATCTGCTAGTTCTTTGCGCCGTTCTTCTAGTTATCTCCGTGGGTTTCGCCGAGTCCGGGCAACTCAATCTCATTCACTCTCAAGCAGGCGACTGAGCGTCCCCCGCCAATATCCTCAAGCACCGGAGACTCTTCGCGGCACCGGTCGACAGCGTAGTTGCAACGCGGGTGGAAGTAGCAGCCCGAGGGTGGGTTGGCTGGGTTAGCCACCTCTCCCTCGAGTGCGATTCGGTTTTTCCGCAGACGTGGGTCCGGTACCGGCACAGACGACAGCAGTGCCGACGTGTACGGGTGTTTCGGATTATTGAACAGTTCCTCAGTCGGCCCCATCTCGACAATCTTGCCGACGTACATCACCGCCACGCGCTCACTGATATGCCTTACGACGCTGAGGTCGTGGGCAACGAACAGATAGGTGAGGTTCAGGGATTCCTGTAGCTCCTGCAGCAGGTTGATCACCTGCGCCTGCACAGATACGTCGAGTGCGGACACGGGCTCGTCGGCCACTACCAGGCGGGGGTTTAGCGCCAGGGCCCGGGCTATGCCGATCCGTTGGCGTTCGCCGCCGCTGAAGGCGTGGGGGAATCTTCTCATGTACTCTGGCCGCAGGCCAACCAATCGCAGTAATTCGGCAACCCGGTCGGCCCGGTCAGAGCGGCTGGACATCCCATGTACCAGCAACGGTTCGCCGACAATGTCGAGAAGCGTCATGCGGGGGTTGAGCGATCCAAATGGATCCTGGAAGATCATCTGCATTTCGCGTCGCAACTCGCGGAGCTGCTGTCTTGGCAACTCCGTGACATCTACGATTCCGCGCTCTTCTGAGGAGAAAAGAACCTGGCCACTCGTCGGGTTGATGGCTCTGAGGATGCAGCGGGAGGTCGTTGTCTTGCCGCAGCCGCTCTCGCCAACCAGGCCCATGGTCTCGCCCGGCATGACGTTGAAACTTACGTCGTCTACGGCGCGAACGTGGCCTACCGTCCGCTTCAGGAAGCCCTTCTGAATGGGGAACCACTTCACGAGGTTCTTGACCTCGAGGAACGGGGCCTCTGGGGCTGAGGTAGTCGCCTCGGGTTCAGCTACCATTTGTCGTCACCTCTTGCGGCGGATGGTGCAGGAAGCAGCTTACGCCCTGCGATGTCCCGCTAATGGGCTGGAAAGTTGGAACGTGCTGGTCGCAGGTCCCTTCCATGAACGAAGGGCAACGGGGTCGGAATGTGCATCCCGATGGCCGGTTGAACGGGTGCGGGATGGTGCCCTCAATGGATGGCAGCCTCTCCCCGCCCTTGGAATAGATGCTTGGGATTGACCGGAGCAGACCCTGGGTGTACGGGTGCTGAGGGTTGTGGAACAGATCGTCGACCGGGCCTGATTCTGCCTCGCGACCCAGGTACATGACCACCACATCGTCCGCCATTTCGGCGATCACGCCTAGGTTGTGCGTGATCAGGATCACGGCCATGCCGTTTTTCTCCTGCAAATCACGCAGCAAGTCCAGTATCTGAGCCTGAGTCGTGACGTCAAGAGCCGTGGTAGGCTCATCAGCGATGAGCAGTTTCGGGTCGCAGGACAGCGCCATTGCGATCATCGCACGCTGCCTTAGTCCGCCGCTCAACTGGAACGAGTATTCGCTAAGTCGTTGTCTTGGGCTCGGGACGCCGACCTGAGCGAGCAACTCCTCGGCCCTGTCATTGGCATCCTTCTTGCTGAGGTCCTGATGCAAGCGGATCGCTTCTGTCAGCTGGTTGCCGATCGTGTGGACCGGGCTGAAGGAGGTCATCGGCTCCTGGAAAATCAGGGAGATGAAGTTGCCTCGGATAGAGCGTATCACCTTGCCGTTTGGTACCTGTCTTGCTAGGTCAATGGTCTCCGCCGTTTCGTCGCTTGGATCCGACCGCCAGATTATCGAACCAGCCTCTACATGTCCCGGCTTGTCAATAATCCCAAGGATAGAGCGGCCTACGGTGCTCTTACCACACCCACTCTCTCCCACGATACCGAGGGTTTTGCCCTCGAATACGTCGAAACTAAGACCATCGACTGCCCTCACAAGCCCTTCGTCCGTGGGGAAATACGTCTTTAACCCTTGGACCGATAGCAGGGGCTGAACACCATTTTCAGTCATGCGTCACCTACATCCCATGAGTGTCGGCTGACTCGTCTCCGAAATAGTTCGCACGAGACCGCCAGCCAATAGCCCGTCTTGAATTCAAGACCGTGGATATTGCGATCCTAGAGGTCAAGTAGGAGGCTCTCTACGACTTGGAAGCATCCTTTTCTACGACTGGCGCAAGACTATAATAATAGCGCGCAGGCTGTCAAGTACGATCCGTGTCAACTCGCTTCCTTTTGCTTCCAGTGTCCCTCAACGTTGAGTTGGAATTTGCACTCTTCGGGTTCCCACCCATCCTATTTTGTGACCGGTCCTATCGTTAAACCGGCATCGTTCGGCCGTACTTCCGTCGAATGGCGTTGGCCACGTCGGCGTTGGCCACGGGCAATATCTTGGCGCCTATCTCCTCGATCAGGTGCACGGCAATTTCCTCTTCGTCCATCGACTCGTCTCGCCAGCTACAGTAGAAGGCGCCGCCAGCCTTGTCGAAGGCAGACTTAATTGTGAGACGCGCGTTCTCCATGTGGGGCGGGTACGGGGCATCGTGTCCGTCCGGGTCACCGAAAGACATGGCCATGTCTCCCGGCCCCCACTCACCCCAGGAGATTCCAGGAACGCCGGCTATGCGGTCTGCGTCCGGCAGACAGAAGCGGTCTTCTATTTTCAAGCCGAGAATCAACTCGCCTTCGGGGTTCAATGGCCACGGATCTGCCCGCCTGACGTACTCCGAGGGGTCAATTCCCCAGATGACCGCTGGCTGCGACTGGCCTCCGCCACCGCGGAGCCCTTCGGGGATGCCTTGTTCACGGCCAATAGTTTGGAAAGGGTAGCGTGCCGTCGCCACGAACCACTTCACGGCCTCTGCACTACGTGCGTGAGTGTGGAGGAGTCCATGAATCCCGGTGGCCAGCGCGTGTCTTGTCTGCCATGCGTTGTACTGCACCTCCTCTGGCGTGATGCAGTTGGAGGGAAGCGTGCAGATCACCGTAGGCGTCGGGTGCCCGCTGGCTGTTGGCCCGCCATCCTTGAGCCCTTGCATGAATTTGTGCAA